>DASVNY010000781.1:0-3280 GCA_036383615.1 Chitinophagaceae bacterium | reverse complement strand
TTTCAGCTCCACCCATTTAGGCAGGTGATCGCTCATTTGATGCGTGCGCCAATAGGTTTTATAATAAGCGGTCTTATTTTGACGCGGCTTTCCATCTTCTGTTGTGTGATAGGCTGTGCCCATATCCGGGATATAGACTGTTTCATCAGCCAATGTATAAACCGTATCATAATAGTCAAACACACCGGCCTTACCTGTCGTTTCAAATTTTTTCTCCCGGTCCTGGAAAGCTATCTGGTCATATTCCCTATCCTTATTGGCATTGGAATTGGCGCCCATCATTTCGGGTGGCACATCAAACCCGTTTTTGATGAGCGCTTTAAAAGTATCATCCGTGTTGGAGAAAATATTGAAGTCGCCCAGCAAGATAAAATTGCGTGACCATTCGTAAGCATTCGTGCTTTTATCTTTTAGTATGGCTGCTATCGTATCTATTTCTTTTACCCGTTGCGGATCGTCGGCTTTATCATTACCCCAGATGATATGTACGGTTGTTAAAACAAAATCGGCCCAGCCGGCTTTGAACCCTACTAAAAAAGGAGTGCGTGCAGATTGCAGGACGGGTTCATACACGGTTTCTTTTTTATTGGTAACCGGGTTGATCACTTTCTTTTCGATAGGAGGGAAGACGATCTCACCTACCAAACCTGCAGGCTTTACTTTGCGTTTATCAAAAATAAAAGCGGTCCTTTCTTTATTACCCTGGCTCCCTTCTGTTACATCGGTAAACATATAATCCCAGCTATCTCCCAATATTTTCATCAGGTCGTTGAGCGAGGTTAGATCATCCCGCACTTCCTGCACGGCCACCAAGTCAAAAGCAGAAATGATCTCGGCGATATAATACAAAGCCTCTGTCATTCGCTTGCCATAGGCAGCTGAATCAAATTCCCGGATATTCCAGGTAGCGAGCAGGAGTGTTTCATCCAATTGCTTTTTGGGGATTTCTGTTTTCAGTTTGCTCCTTAATGCAATGATGCGTTCGATCGTTCTTTTTCCGGCAGGGGTAGCGATATTGAGAGGTTGATAGGAAGGCATGGGAGAGGTCTATGGTTTGTGGTTTATGGTTTTTGGTTGCCTGTTGCAACCATTTACAGTTATTCAAGTTAGGACAACTCGGGAGAAATGTGAATACCATTTTTGTAGGAGGGCTGCCATTGATAAACGAGAAAATTTATTTGAATGTTTTTTTCCTATGTTATTGCACTTCTTTCTTTTTTTCTGGTGTTGATAAAGAAGCGCCTATGCTAATTCCAATCCAGGGACTTTTGCGATATGACCAAACTTCTCCGGCCTTGCCTGTTAAAATATCAATTCCTACCAATACGCCGAAATTAATTCCTTGGTAATTTAAATTGTATCCAAGAAAAGGGCTTAATCCCAGCAATGTTGTTCTGGATTCCAATACGCCAGGTGCTGTTTTTTCATCGACAGAAACGTTTGTAACATTAAAACCTAAAAGGAATGAGGATGAGGTTTTTCCGAAAGGCCCTCCATGGTTATGAATAAAAGAAATAGCAGGTCCTACGCTTATGCTTTGTGCAAAATCAAACTCGCTACCTGCTTCTTTATTTTTAAAACGAAGCTTAATTGGAAGGACTAAAGCATCAATTTTCACGATACCTCTGGGTTTTCTAAAATCGCTTGATGCCATGTTTGCAAGGTTAGCTGCTGATACAAAATAGGCTATTCCGTTATCAGTTTTGTCTATTGTATGATAGGAGACAGCTGCAAGCGGGGGAATCTGTGTGGCCGATTTTTTGAAATTCCAGAATACGATACAAAATCCATTGACGCCACCTATTGTATGAGCAGATTGAATTCTGAATACATGTCCACGTTTTGCTTTGTATATATTGGCTGCGTCAACTATTATAGTATTAGTAAAAGAATTGAAACGCTCAAGGATGACATCAGATGTAAAAACGTAATCGTCTCCTGGTTTTTGGGAAAACATGGTTATCGAGGAAAAGAGGAGGAAAGGGAAAAGGAAAAGAAGTGTTTTTTTCATAATCAGGTATTTGGGTGTTAAAGGAGTGTGGCTTTTGTTGAAACTGGTTAGTTCAAGTGCTTTTAAGCTGTCCAGCTATAAGATTAGTGCTTTAGTATTTGATTCTATTCCGAGTTTCGGATCATATCCCACTTCATCCGGACAAGACCCAAAAATTTTTCTTTATCAGGATCATATTTTAACTCAAGTGGCAGGTATAAATTCGGTGCAATCCGAAAGGTGAAGTTGAAAAGAGCAGATAAAACATTTTTCTTTTCATCGATATACTTTCCATCAAAAATGGAGTTGTACTCAAATCCACCTAATACTTCTACAAAGGATTGGTTATTTGATTTTTTTATGAGTACATGATTGATCCCGCCTTTTAATGTGCCAATAGTGCGGTTAAGCTTCTTTGAAGACGAAACAGTATCTCTCGTTATGTCGAAAAAAGCTCCGAAATAAATATCCCATGGATTTTGATCGTCCTTCACAAAACCGAGCCCTTTTGAATATTCCAGCTTGAATTTTGCAAATTCCCATTCTCCTTCCAGGCTTTTGCCTTCTGTTGAAAAAGTTAGTAAGGGTCTTTTTTCTATCACTTTAGTTATGGAGTCATATTCTGCATTGAGTTTTTCAAGGTCTGTTTGCATATTCGCCATTAACCGGCTTATTTCTTTATTGTTGGTGAAGGATACTATCGGTTTAAGCTTAGAAAAGAAGAGATTGAAATCTTTAATATTACTGTTGTCATGAAGAAATTTCGTTAGCAATTCTTTTTCTTCATCACTTTTGGTGGAATCATTTAGAAAGGCTTCGAGGACAGGCGCAATGTTTGAGGCCATCTTTTGTTGTAATTGTCGAACCTGTGGAGCGATTTTGTTATAGTCCTTTCCTTCGGAAAGATCTCTGTTATTTATGATCGCGTATTTCAGGGCCAGGCTAAACCCATTAATTTTTTGATCTTCATTATTCAATTGCATGCTACCTCCAATTTCAAGATTTCTTTGCATTTTCAACCTGGAATAATTTTTATCAATTTCATAGTCTTTATTAAACAGTACCATAAGACCATATAAGGTGGATTTTAAATTCACTTCATTTTCATTACTTTTTAAAACTCCTTTATCAATTCCGACCTGCAGGATTTCTGAGAGCAAGTCGTATTTAAACGAGTATTTGTTTTTTGACTTGTCAAAAGATTTTTCAGAATTTTTTAGCCAATCAACTTGCTGTGCGTTGCTGAAAAAATGAATGAATAAAAATATTAGTAACGATATCTTTTTCATA
>DASVNY010000780.1:0-3883 GCA_036383615.1 Chitinophagaceae bacterium | reverse complement strand
AGAACGGGTTATTATATAATATGGAGGCTATTCGTTTCATGTCAATAGTTGTAGTTTTTTATAAAACTACTATCAGGTTTGGGATCCATATAAAAACCATCGGATAGATCAGTTGATCTTGGTTTTACAAAAGGATTGTTTTCTCCAAAACAAGGAAGAGTAGTGAACACGCAGGGACACATCCAATCATTGTTCACTCTTGTATTATGCAGTTCAATCCCGTTTTTGGTTTCGGTTTTATATACAGGGTTTTCAATATTGACAGGCTCCAATAAAACTTTTGCATCATCGATAGTTTTTGTTTTCATATAGCCATACCCGATAACAGGAAGTATTGCAATCGCCATTAGCAGGAGATAGATCCTTCTGTTTAGTAAATGTGCAAAAAGCAGGCAAAGGGGAAAAGATGCAAGGAACAATAAGATGCCAAAAGCAAATCGTGGATCAGGCGCGGTAAAGAACCAGCCGATCAGCATGAGCCAGGCAGCGCCGAACAAAAACCGGAAGCGTCTAAGGTTTTCCTGTTTGATGGGGTTAAAGAAAAAGATAACGAAAGAAAGAAGCGATAGGATCAATAAAACCTTATGACGTGGTAATACATTTTTTATCCAGAAAGGGATCCAGTTAAAAGTTGTTGTGTCCTGTGCGTTCATGAAACTGGTAGGATAATTATAAAACTTATTCCCCTTCATAATATAAGCGTTCATGTTTTTTGTCATTTCAACCGGCAGTTGCCAGCCCGGAGAACTGATGCTGAATGTTGCAGGGAAAAGTGGATAGCCTGTGTTGATATGATTTTTTATCAGTAGCGGAGTAATGATTAGGATGCCCGCGATAGCAGCCTGTAGCCACAGCTTGATTGTCCTGAATTGCAAAAGATAAACGAGCAGGATCAGCAATATAAAAATGCCCGAAAGCTTGAAGGGAATGATTGAAAGAGTAAGAAAACATAAAAACAGTGAGAAGTTCTTGTCCCTGTAAATAAAATTGTTTTCAACCAAATAGCAAATGACCATCAGTGTCAAAGCTGTAACAATGAAGTCGTAGCTGGTAGAATTGGAGGCGTCACGAAATAATTGCCAGTCGAACAAGCAATAGACGATGAGTAAAAAATAAAATAGTGTAAAGCTTTTATGCAAACGGTCCGCAGTTGATAGTAAATAATGCTTATGCCATTTACTTAATAACCAAAGCAGGAACCAAATGGTAATTGTATTGTTTAAGAAGGTGAAATTCTGGTGGGGGAATACCGGAATATAAAACAGGCTTACCAGGTTGAACCAGTTTGAGCCCAGACCAAAACGCGGATAAAGATTAGCAAGGCCCGGAACAGTTCCATATTCGTTTGCCCAACGGATGATCTGCAGGTGATAAATATGTGTATCAGGATTAGCAGGTTTTGCAGCGCCTAATAAAATAAAGAGCAGAATACAGGTCACTGAAAAAAGAAAAGCTATGAAAGGTAGCTTACTGATCTTAACCGCTGTCAACTCGTTATTTTTTTTACTAAGGATCATGAAACTGATCAGTAAAACAACGGTGCCGGCTAACAGGTAAATGAATTTTAATGGAAAAAATAAGATCATCCATGAGCTCAGAAATGAAAGCGTTAATATGCCTGAAAAGAAAAGCGTAATGATCTTTCCAAAACCTTCTGTGAAAAAGCCCTCATTCCTCCGGTGTAAGAAAAGAGAATAGAGCGGTAGCCCCCAGATGATACAAATGCAGGAGATAATAATGATGTGTAGCAGTTGCTGCAGCATATTTATTTCCTTGAAAAAATATTGTATTTGAGTACACAGTAGATGGCCCTGAACCCATCCATCCAGTTAATTTTTTTTCCATCGGCATAGGTTCGCCCGTAATAAGAAATGCCGATCTCGTATATCCTGATATTCGGTATTCGGCTCACTTTGGCGGTTACCTCGGGTTCAAAGCCAAATCTTTTTTCTTTCAGGTTCACTTTTCTGAGCATTTCTGTTCTAAACATTTTAAATCCTGTTTCCATATCGGTCAGGTTGATGCCGGTGAAAAGATTGGAAAGAAAGGTCAGGAATTTATTGCCGATAGTGTGCATGAAAAATAAAACACGATGGGCTTCGCTACCCCTGAATCGTGAGCCATAAACAACATCTGCAAAACCATCCGTTATAGGTTTTAGCATTTTTGAATACTCGGCGGGACTATATTCAAGATCGGCATCTTGTATGATGATCACTTCTCCGTTGGCAACGGCAAGCGCTGTTTGAACGCAGGTTCCTTTGCCTTTATTTATTTCATGCTGAAGTAGAGAAATGTCATTGCCGGGATTATCGGTAATAAACTTTTGGATAGCCACTGTTGAGCTGTCTGTTGAACCATCGTTCACGACCAGGATCTGTTTTTCTAATCCGCAATCCGCTGCTATTACTTTTTCCAATAACCCCGGGATCATTTTTTCTTCATTATAGCAGGGAATGATTATGGATAATGTGCGGATAGACATACTCAAAATAAGAGAATTTATTCCATAGTGTTCAGCCTATTTGAACTTATCTTTTAGTGCCAGGAAATATCGTTCAAATGAATAATAACTGATAATACTTATCAATAACGCAAGTGCGGTTGAAAGCAGGGCCGTGCCCAACCTCGAACCTGTTTGGGCCAATAAATATTCTCTTGTCATCAAATAAATGGGCCAGTGAAAAATGTAAAAGCCATAAGATATTTTTCCAAAGAAACGTAGTGGCTGGATCGAGAGCAGTTTTGTGAATAATGAATTGCTGTTAGTGACAATTTCATACACCAGCAATCCAAACATGGCGCAGAAAGTAGTGTATCCAACAAAGGCGAGAAAAGGATAGCTGTTGGATGACCGGTTAAGGAAATAGAATATAAAATTCATGGCGGCTAATGCAAGTACAATGGCTGCCATATTCTTTCCAATAAGCGTGGGCCGGAACCGCATCAGCAGCGCAATCATGCTCCCGATGCATATACCATCTATTCTTGTGAAAGTGTAGAGTGTTGTGTAGTTAAGGTCCTCAACTTGGTAAAGCCATATAACCGATCTTGCCGCCATTGTCAATAGCAATAATGCAAGCATGATAAAAAATAACCGTTTTGGTTTTTTTACAAGCAATATCACAAAGGGCCATATAAGATAAAACTGCTCTTCAACGGCTAATGACCATAAATGGGTAAGCATTTTTGCATCGTCGGTGAGCCGAAATGAATAAAGCCAGTTTTGCAAATAGGTCCATAGCCACCATTGGTTATCTAAGAAGAAGGCCAGTTCTTTTTTATGCCAGTTGAATAAAGGAAAAAGAATAAGAAAAATAATAAGGCATAGAAAGTAAAGAGGGAATATTCTAAGCACACGTCGTGTAAAAAAATTTTTGAGAAACTTTGCCTTCCCGATATCATCCATAAGGATCGAAGTGATAAGAAAGCCCGATAAAACAAAGAAAAGATCAACACCCAACCAGCCAAAGAAAGATTGTTTGATAAAATCAAAGTTGTGATAAAGCACCACCAGCAGGATGGCCACTCCACGCAAGCCATCAAGAGCAGGGTAGTGAGGTCTTTTAAGACTCTCCGCAGTCATGTATGGGCAGAAATGGGTTAGTTATTTCTCTTTCAAAGATAATCTTCTCAGCAAATACTTGCCAAGCAGATCAAACTCAAGGTTCACAGCATCCTTGTTATTAATTCTATGAATGTTGGTGTGCTCAAACGTGTAAGGAATAATGGCAACCGTAAAGCTTTTCTTTTTGACGTTGAAGGCTGTAAGGCTGATGCCATTTACACATATCGAGCCTTTTTCTATAATTAATGGAGCAAAGCTTTTCGGAAAACCGAATTCAAATTCCCAGCTCCCATCTTTTTCGGTGCTGGTTAAACA
>DASVNY010000779.1:0-2150 GCA_036383615.1 Chitinophagaceae bacterium | reverse complement strand
CTGTTGGACGAAAACCTATGCTCATCATTCCTTTTAATCGTTGCCCCCCTGGTGGCTGATCACTATTATTTAATAACTCAGCATACACGGCATAGATACCATTGCCGGGAATTATCTTTTCTTCATCATTCACTTTCAGGTTGGCAGTAGGATAGCCAAGCTGTCTTCCGAGTTTATCACCGTGAACTACAGTTCCTGAAAAAAAGAACTCGTAACCCAGTAATTTATTGGCTGTATCTGTATCGTTATGCAAAATAGCCTCCCTGATATTGGTAGAACTTATTGAAATGTTCTCCAAAATATGTTTGGGGATCTCTTTTAACTGGTAATTGAAAACAAGGGCTTCTTTTTCCAACAAGCGATAATCACCCAGTCTATCTCTTCCAAATCGGTGGTCATAACCAATAATGATGGTATGTGGTTTGAATTTGTCGATCAGGAAATTCTTAATGTAATCGTCTGCCGGCTGGTTGGCAAACGCTTCGGTGAAAGGAACCACTACCACATGATCGATCCCGAGTTCTTTTAATAGCTCCAGTTTTTCGTCAAGTGTATTGATGAGGCGAATGCCGAGTATGGTGGAAGAAACCACTTTACGGGGATGAGGATGAAAAGTGATGACGACTGTTTCTCCGTTACAGGAAGCGGCTTCTGCCTTTAATTTATCTATTACCTGCCGGTGCCCCATGTGAACGCCGTCAAATGTGCCTATCGTAATAACAGCATTCCTGAATAAGGGGAGCCTGTCAATGTCTCTATGTACCTGCATTTGCTGCAAAATAAATGTGCAATGTTCAATATGCAATACATAATGTTCAAGTATTTTTGCGGCTCAATTATCAGAATGAGTCTTTATTCCAAAAGAGGAGTATCTGCGCAAAAGGAAGAAGTGCATGCAGCAACGGAAAAGCTTGATAAAGGGCTATATCCCAAAGCATTTTGTAAGATCTATAAAGATGTGCTTTGTGGCGACGACAATTGGGTGAACGTGATGCATGCCGATGGAGCCGGCACAAAAAGTATCCTTGCTTATTTATACTGGAAAGAAACAGGTGATGTATCGGTTTGGAAGGGAATAGCACAGGATGCTATCGTTATGAATCTTGATGATCTTCTTTGTGTAGGCATTTATGACCAGCTTTTATTTTCATCAACGATCGACAGGAATAAAAAACTAATACCCGCGGAAGTTCTCGAAGCTGTTATCAATGGAACACAGGAGTTTTTTGATACTATGAAGAGTTTTGGTGTCAATATCAGTTTTATGGGTGGAGAAACAGCCGATGTGGGTGATGTGGTGAGAACGATCGCCGTGAATGGCACCATGACAGCAAGATGGCCCAAATCAAAACTGATAACGAATGAAAAAATAAAAGCAGGTGATATGATCGTGGGATTAGCTGGTTTTGGCCAGGCTAAATATGAATTTGCTTACAACAGTGGGTTGGCCAGTAATGGATTGACCAGTGCAAGACATGATGTGTTGAATAAAACATATGCAAAACAGTTTCCCGAAACATTTGAGCCAACATTGGATGATTCGGTTGTTTATATCGGGCCACATAAACTAACAGAGCTGGTGGATGTTGACGGGACAAGCGTGGAAGTTGGTAAACTATTGCTTAGTCCTACCCGCACATTTGCACCTGTGATGAAAGAATTATTGGAGGACCACTTTGATTCGATCAATGGGCTTATTCATTGCAGTGGTGGCGGACAAACAAAATGCATGAAATATATTCCTGAAAATGTCAGGATCGTAAAGGATAATTTATTTGCGCCCCCGGTGATCTTCCAGTTGATCCGGCAAGCCAGTGGGGCCGATGACAGGGAAATGTACCAGGTGTTCAATATGGGTACAAGATTGGAAATATATACCAATGAAAAAGACGCTGACAAGATCATCAGCGTCTCAGAAAAGTTTGGAGTGAATGCCCAGGTGATCGGCAGGGTGGAAGCCGGTGAAAGAAAAAGCCTGGTCATCAGCACCCGCTCCGGGATACTCAATTATTGATCCTATTGCTTCACTACTTTGTAAAGCGCCAGTTTAGTTGACTTTGAGTCAGCTACCGAGATAACATAAATTCCACTGGGCAGCGATGCTATATTAGCCGTAAGATTATTTGTTCCTTTGACCAGGGCTGATTTTT
>DASVNY010000778.1:0-6242 GCA_036383615.1 Chitinophagaceae bacterium | reverse complement strand
AGTACCATTTGTTGCTCGTTGTTTTCTTTGAGAACACCGAATTGAAAACACTAATGGAAAAAAAGGTTTCAAGCACGGAAGATATTTATATCAAAACCATCGCTGAGAAGTTTGCTTATGAAAAGCGATTGATGGTAAAGGAACTTCACATGAATGGAATACCTTCTATACTCACTTCGCCGGAGAACCTTACGGTAAATACCATTAATAAATATCTTGAGTTAAAGACGAGGACATCGATTTAAAGTCAGGAGCCGGGAAGTCAGGAAGACGGAAAGTCAGGAAGTCAGGAGGACCAAGCCCATTGAACCGATCTTACTGGCCTTCGGACTTTCCGTCTTTCCCGTCTTTCGGACTTCCGGTCTTCCTGTCTTTCGGTCTTTCCGACTTTCCATCTTAATTTGCAGCATGAACATCTACGAGGAAGGAAAAGTATTACTTATTAATAAACTCCTTGAATGGACCTCTTTTGATGCGGTGAGAAAGATCCGTAATCTTATCCGGATCAAAAAAGTGGGCCATGCCGGAACGCTTGATCCATTGGCAACAGGCCTGCTTATTATTTGTACTGGCAAATTCACGAAACGGATCAATGAATATATGGCGCAGGAGAAAGAATACACCGGCAGTTTTACATTGGGCGCCACCACTCCAACCTATGACCTCGAAAGTGCTCCAGAAAATTTCAAGCCTGTTGGATCAATCACTGCTGAAAGAATTCACGAAACAACCAAACAATTCACGGGCGAGATCATGCAGGTGCCGCCGGCACACTCGGCCATTAAAGTGGATGGAAAAAGAGTTTATGAACTGGCAAGACAGGGCAAAGAAGTAAAATTGGAGCCACGCAAATTGTTTATCCATGCATTTGAGATAACAAACATTGAGATGCCTGTTATTTATTTTAAGGTAGTGTGTTCGACCGGGACTTATATCCGCAGTCTCGCCAATGATTTTGGAGCGGCATTGGGTTGCGGGGCATATCTCAGCAGTCTTTGCCGCACAAGGATTGGTGCGTTTAAATTGGAAGAAGCGCTGTCAATTGAAGATTTTGAAAAAGAAATAAAAGCACAGCAACTCAAAGCTTGAAAGGGTAATTAATACCCAATTGAAATTGGGTGCCTTTCCGGATACTATAGCCAAACCATTTATTCTTTAGATCCTCATTAGCCTGCGTGGGAGTTGGATCTTTTGCTTTGTAGCCAAAGTCGAGCCTGATGATAAAAAAGTTGAAATCAACCCTGACGCCGGTTCCAATACCAACAGCAAGATCTTCCCCAAGACGGCTTAGTTTGAAAATTTCCCGGGGATCATCACTGGCTTCTTTTTTCATGAACCAAACATTACCTACATCGGTAAACAAAGCGCTTTCCACTCTCGCACCGGCGATTATAGCAAGTAAGAATCTGTATTCAGCATTAAACTCAATTTGAATATCGCCGTAGCGTTCAGGGTTTTCATCAAAATTTTTCTTCGATGAACCCGGTCCTAATTTTCTAAGCGCCCATGCTCTCATGCTGTTGGGGCCACCCGCAAAATACTGTTTGAAGAAAGGAAGGTTATTTCTTTTTTCTTCATTTACTGTCGAGTTCAATGCATAACCCATGCCCCCAAATGCCCGCACCGCGAATGATGATTTGTTGAAACGAAAGAGCCTGGTATATTCAGCATTCACTTTAATAAAACGATATAGCTGGTCGTCGAGGAATTTACTATTGATAAGACCGGCAATAAAAGGGGAGTATTCAAAATTGGAAGCAATTATATGCGGCTGCTTTTCCGTTCCACCTGTATAGGTAGCGCCTGCTATCACAGAGGAAATAAATCCATCTGTGAAAATATTTTTCAATGATGGGTTATTAGCGATCAGGTCATCAAGACCGGCTCTTCTTTTCAAAAGCGAATATTCGATATTAATGGGTCTGACGGAGATCAGCGTTGTTTTTGTTGTTCTCGGTGTTGTTCGCTGAAATTCATAACCAAGCGAACCATTAATAGAAGTAAGATTGAAAAGATCTTTCCGTTCCGTATTGGCAGCATTAAAGGAAAAAGCGGTTCTTATATTATCCCTGTCTCGTTCTCTTATCCAATTGAAACGGGGGAATGGTCTTGGGAAATATATTTTATGGGCAAAGCTTACCTGTCTTGTTTGCAAAAGGCTGCTTTCACCCAGTTCAACGCCAAAGCGAAGATTGCTGCTTGCCTGGTTGGCGGCTTTGGCAAAGTTCCTGTTCTGAACCCCCACGTTAATACCCAAACCAAAAAGACTTCCGGCGATGGAACTTTGGTTCTGCGTGGCTTCAAGGTTAGCAGAGAAAAGATATTTATCGGCTGGGGTCATAACGATCCTGAAATCAACAGTGTCTTGTCCCGGTCGCGGCGAAGGTTGAATGTTCACGAGTCTCCAGGCGCCTAATGAATTCAGCCGGTTAATCGTTCGTTGTGATCGCCGCTGGCTATATACTTCGCCATTCCGGAGATAAATATTGCCTTTGAAAATTCTTGCCTTAAATGAATTGTGGAATTGAATAACATGAAGCCCTTTCCCGATAGTAGCGGTATCAGGATTCACATTTAAAGTGTCGGGGCCATAATCAGGAAATATATTTACATGACCCACATGGTATTTTGTAAGTCGCACGCTATCGATTCCCGGTCGCAAGCGGATCTCGATATTGGCGGTGGGTGTATCTCTTCTTGCTTTTAATTTTTGCAGGAGTTCAAGCTGCGCAAAAGGATCTAATGAAGGCTGCAGTAAAGAAACATCCAGCGTATCCCAAAGGCCCATCATATCATCACGACCAAATCGCATGTATCCATTATTGCGGTATAGTTCTACTAAACGATCACCTTCAGCGGTGATCACTCCTTTGGCAAAAGGATGCCCCTTTTTTAGCAATGATTCTTTCATCGTACTATCCGCCAGCCGTTGCAGATCGGGATGATTGATGCGGTGATGGATCGAATCGAGTGTAGTAAGCTTGCCCGGTTTCACTGTAAAGTTGACCGTGGTCCTGTATTGATCGGGCTCTACAAAAACAGTATCGGTGGTATAAGTTGAAGAGTCGTAAAAATATCCCAATGATGCCATCAGGGCCCTCATATAAGTGAGCGACTTATCGGCATTATCACTTTTATAAACAGGTGGTTGATCCAGCACGGGACGATTGAAGGTGAAACGATAGAAAAGTTTACGGGTTGTTCTCACGGCTATACTATCGTCTAACTGTTTAGCCAGTGCCGTCTCCAAATTTTCCTTTTCTTCGCTCTTAAGATTACCTTCGACATTGATTTTGTAATCATAAACAAACGGAGTATTGGCAGGATAATTCCGGGGAACAACAGAGCAGGAATGAAATGCCATTACAATAATACCGGCAAGAAATGCTTTCAGGAGGCTGAAGATATTAAATGGCTGGCCGGCTAACATAAATTGATAAACGAACTGCAATGCTTGTAAAATCGCAAGTCAAATATATTCAAAGTTTAGGCCAGAAAAAACACAGGGATGAGGCTGATGTCTTTATTGCCGAAGGGCCCAAGATCGTTGCTGAATTGCTGGCGACAGCAATGGTGCAGCAGGTGTATGCGGTAAAGGAATGGATAGAGGAGAACACAGCCTTAATAAAACATACAGAAGCGATCGAAATATCTCAGCCGGAATTAGAAAAAATTTCACAACTCAGCACGCCCAACCAGGTGCTGGCGCTTGTTAAAAAATTTGATACTACGGCTCCCCTTGAAGCAAAAGGAAGAATAACGCTAGTGCTGGATACCATACAGGACCCGGGTAATATGGGCACGATCATCCGCACGGCAGATTGGTTTGGTATTTCTCAAATCGTTTGCAGTAATGAATGTGCCGATATCTATAACCCAAAAGTAGTGCAGTCAACCATGGGGAGCATTGCAAGAGTGAAAGTGATCTATGCTGACCTGGCGAGATGGTTAGGCAAACAGCATGATGTTCACGTTTATGCAGCTATGCTGGAGGGACAGGATGTAAAGGAAATGAAGAGCCTGCAGGAAGCAATCATTGTTATCGGCAATGAATCCAAGGGGATCAGCGAGGAGATCATAAAGCTCGTGAATGTTAAGATCACTATTCCACAAAAAGGAAAAGCCGAGTCATTAAATGCTGCAGTGGCAACCGGGATCATTTTATCGCATGTTGTGTAGAAGCTTCGAGCCGCGAGCCATGAGCTACGAGACCTTTAGTTCGAAGACAAGATTAAAGCCTCGCAGCTCAAAGCTCACGGCTCGCGGCTATCTAAAATGTATCGCTTTCACCGGTTGTATTTTTCTTACTAAGATCGAAGGGATCATCAGGATAAGAAAACAGATCAGTAAAGTGCCGGCGCAGATCAGGCCCACCTGCCACCAAACAATTTTTACAGCGGCTTCACTCAGGTAATAAGCTTCTTCCTGGAGTTTGATAAATCCTGTTTCTTTCTGCAGGAATAGAAGACCCAGTGCGATGATCGCTCCAATGATTATTCCTGTGAGTGTGATGATCAATGAATGGCGGAGAAATATTTTTTGTACCGTCCAGTTGCTGGCGCCCAATGATTTTAATATGCCGATCATTTGTACTCTTTCCAAAACAAGAATGATCAGGCAGGTGATCAGGTTGATGACGGCAATAGCGATCATAAAGCCGATCAGTACATTTCTTGTCACATCCTGCATATTGAGCCAGTCGAAGATATTCGGCGAGATCTCTTTTGTCGTTTTTGTTTCCCATATTTCAGGGAATTCGTCAATGGCAAATATTTCTTCAGCAACCTTATCCATTTTTTTATAGTCGTCCAGGAAAACTTCATAACCACCTATTTCATCAGGTTCCCAATCATTTAATTTTTGGATCAGCTTTATATCTCCAATGGCAAAAGTTTTATCATACTCTTCAATACCGGTTTTATAAATGCCGCTGATCGTAAGCTTATCGGGACGCAATGAACCATCGGGCCGGATGAAATAAATAAGGATACGGTCGTTCAATTTCAGTTCAAGCTGATTGGCTGTATTGGATGAGATCATGATCTCACGGCTATAAGTGCTATCGTTGAACTGGATGGGCCGCCCTTCTTTTATAAAAGGTTTGAAATGATTAAAATCATAAGTTTTATCAAACCCTTTTACCAAAACCCCTTCTATTTCATCGGTTGTCTTTAGTATCGCATACTTGGTGGCAAAAGGATGAATCGTTTTAACATCAGGGTTTTGTTTGATAAGCGCCGTCAGCGAATCATTTTGAATGATCGGTGTTTCTTCGGTAAGCACCGATTTGTCGGGCTGTCTTTCCTGTATGCGGATATGCCCCCAGAAACTAAACACTTTCTGGCTCACTGCATCCTGGAACCCGTTGGCCAGGGCAAGGGTGATGATCATCACCGCAACACTGATGACAGTGGCAACGATGGACAAGCGGATAATGAACCTGGAAAATGATTTTTGCTGGTTAAATGCAACACGATCTGCTATGAAGCCTGCAACCTTCAACGATTAATAATTGTCTTTTTTCTCTTATTAAAGTCCTTCGGGCAAAAATAAGCCGCCTGTAAAGATTTATTATCTTTTTAAGGCAATTTTTCAGCATATTGTATCGTATTTAGCATACTTACCAATGAAGCAATTGTTCCTATTCGGTTTTTTATTTACAGCTATACTGGCGCAGGCCCAGTTGCCTGATCATATTTACAAAAACAATATCCGCACGGTGAAGCTGCATAAAGCAGGAGATATCTACAGCTACCCTGTTATTACCCTCAATGGGAACGAGCAACTTGAATTACATTTTGATGACCTCGATGGCGATATTAAGAATTATTACTACTCTTACCAGCTCTGCAATGCCGACTGGACACCCTCCACCGTTTTTACATTCGATTATATCAAGGGGTTTCAAAGCAACCGGATTTATACTTACAGAAATTCATCAATAGCTTTTACCCGCTATACACATTACCAGGCTTTTTTTCCGGACAGGAATATCATTCCTACCCGTTCAGGTAATTATTTGCTGAAGGTTTTTTTGAATGATGATACTTCCAAACTTGTATTTACCAAGCGCTTTATCGTGATTGATAATAAGGTTTCTGTAGCGGCGCAAATGGCGCAGCCACTCGGCGGTCAGTATTTTCGCACACACCAGCGGGTGCAGGTAACAGTTAGTACAGCTAATGCTAAACTCAACACGTTCACACCACAGGATATTAAAGTAGTGGTGGTGCCTAATTATG
>DASVNY010000777.1:0-6070 GCA_036383615.1 Chitinophagaceae bacterium | reverse complement strand
CAGTATAACTTTTTAAGCTCAGTTCCTGGAATGGCCAGAGACCCGGCCCTGCTGGTTGTGCAAAAAATATTTCTCCCTGTGGTGCCGATGATTTGGAAAAACTTCCAAACACATATTTACCCATCAAACCAGGAATACTATTTCCACGATAAACATTACCACCGATCACCGTTAGTGTTACAATACCGCCGGCAGGGTTCTGCGCATTGTTCATTTCAATCACAGGATCGATAAGCATCGCTCCTGTTTCAGGATCAACACTTGGGCAATCAGCAAAAGGTGAAAGGGAATTGGCAGCATTAAAACAATGCGTGCCTTCCTTTACGTTCCAACCATAATTACCGCCTTTAACCACTACATCTACTTCCTCATATAAAAGCTGGCCGGCATCGCCCACGAATAATTTTCCTGATCCACTCATATCAAAAGACATGCGATAAGGGTTTCTGAAACCATAAGCATAAATCTCATCAAGCCCGGGTTTACCAACAAAAGGATTATCTGACGGGATGCCATAAGGTGATCCGCTGTTAACATCAATTCTCAAAATGCTGCCCCATAAATTTTGTGTGATATCCTGGCCATTTCCACCAGCGTTGGTAGTGTACCAATCAGTCACATGCCCGGCAGGCGTATCATTAGCTCCTCCTCCATCTCCAATTGATATATACAGATAACCATCTTCACCAAATACAAGCGTGCCGCCATTATGATTGCTTTGCGGATCATCAATTTCAAGTAAAATTTTTTCAGAACCCATATCAGCAATATTCATGTCTGCCGAAACTTTAAATTCTGAGAACCTTGCCAGGTTATTCCATGTAGTAGTAGGTGTTGGGCCACCTGCTCTCGGTGGAGAACTATAATAAACAAAGAATCGCCCATTATTTTTGTAATCAGGATGAAAAGCTAATCCAAGCAAACCTCTTTCATCAAAATTCGGATTGAGTGTAACCATCCGGCTTGTAAGATCGATGAATGGTGTTGCTAATTTTTCTCCACTGGCATTCAGCATCCACAATCTGCCGATCTGATCGATAACAACCATTCGACCGGAGTTATCCGGAACAGCTACAATACCGATCGGCGAGACAAGATTATCGACCATCAGTTTGAGATCGGCTTGTCTTGCTTTTCTGGCAAACACTTCGTCTTCGCTTGCTGGCGAAACAATGGTATCTGCTTTTTTACAGCCTGACAAGATCAGCAGAAAAAATATTGCTACCGTGAATAATTTGTTGCACAGACCTACAACCTTCATGAAGTCTCGTTTCATAAACTACAAAATTTAAAAGTGATTAAAGACCCCGGTGTTGAAGGAGTTGGCTGGCATTTTTCACAGGAAAAAGTTGTTCCGGGGAAGAAAAGAGTAGATCAGACTTTAATAATCGGTAAGACAAAAATAAAAGTTGTCTTTGTTAGCTTTTATTTACTGTAGAATATTTTGCACAAAATATTATTTCAGCTTGATGAAAGATGAAATAAAAAGGTTATTAAGAACTTATAAGCCTTGCGTTTATTGCGCATACTTTGCGTGCATTGCGATACTTTTTGTGATTGTTATTTGGATCGCAAAGTTTAATTGAACCATTCCTTCTTTTCTTTGCGACGTTGCCCCTTCGAGAGATATTTAATTCACATTCTCTATCACCATCGCACTGGCGCCACCGCCTCCATTGCAAATGCCGGCTGCGCCATATTGTGCATTATTTGCTTTGAGCACATTGATCAATGTAACAATGATCCTCGCGCCACTTGCACCCAACGGATGACCCAATGCAACAGCACCGCCATGAACATTCACTTTTGATGGATCTAATTTCATTCGCTTTGTGTTTTCTATACCAACCACGGCGAATGCTTCGTTGAGCTCCCAATAACTGATGTCTTCCATTTTCAACCCTGCTTTTGCTACTGCTTTTGGTGCGGCAACAGATGGTGTAGTAGTGAACCATTCAGGTGCCTGCTCCGCATCCGCATAAGAAAGAATTTTCGCGACAGGTTTTAATCCCAGCTCTTCAGCTTTCTCTTTACTCATTAAAACCAGTGCCGCTGCGCCATCATTCATCGTTGATGCGTTGGCAGCCGTTACCGTTCCCTCTTTTTGAAAAGCGGGACTTAAGGTTGGTATCTTATCAAATTTTACATTGTAAGGTTCTTCGTCTTTTGCAAACACAACAGGATCGCCTTTGCGTTGTGGAATCTCAACAGGCACCACCTCGTTGGCAAATTTGCCAGCTTCCCATGCCGCCTGGCTTCTTTTATAACTTTCTACTGCAAATGCATCCTGCGCCTCCCGGCTGATACCACATTCCTTTGCGCATAACTCGGCGGCATTGCCCATTGCTTTTCCATCATACACATCGGTCAATCCATCTTTGGCCAATCCGTCGATAAAAGAAACGTTACCATATTTATTTCCCCAGCGCATCGAATCTGTATAGAAAGGAACATTGCTCATGCTTTCCATACCACCAGCTACCACAATATCAGCATCACCTAATAAAATACTTTGTGCCGCCTGCGAAATCGCTTTCATGCCACTGGCGCAAACTTTATTTACGGTTGTACAATTCACTTCATTTGGTAAGCCCGCGAATTTTGCGGCTTGTCTTGCCGGCGCCTGTCCAAGATTGGCCTGCATCACGCAACCCATTAAAACATCCTGCACCTGTTTGGGATCAACACCTGCTTTTTGCAATGCTCCTTTAATAGCAACAGCTCCTAACTGAGTAGCCGATAATGATTTTAATGAACCTCCAAAACTTCCCATTGGGGTGCGAACAGCGGAAATGATATAGACTTCTTTGGGCATGATGCTTTGAATTTTAATTATTGGCCGCAAAGATAACGATTGTTAGTGTTAGAACTTAGTGATATCATTTGCCACTAAAGAACACGAGTTGACACGAAATAATTTGTGTGCTTTTATGTTTTGTTGTGGCTTTTAAACTAATGAGGCAACCGGATCTCCTTGGCCACCGCATCGAGGTTTTCAAGCGATCGCTGTAATAAGAATGACATCCTCCTTTTGCGCAGCAGGTTGAATAAAAAAGGCTCCATGAATCCTCTTTTGATATAATGATCAACTGTCAGCCTGGTTTTATAGTCACTGATCTTTTCAAGCGTGAAGCCGGTGGAATTCATTTTTCTTTCATCTGTTTCACTGAACTCGATCCTGTCGGGCGAAAAAGAATAACTGCTTGCAAAGATGATGGTCTCACCATTCTCCTGCAGTTTCCGGTGCTTCATACCCAATCTTGGCAATAAATGGCTCACTTCTTCAATAGCTTTTACTCCCTCCTGCCAGCGGCTGCGATAGCTAAAATCGCCACTGGCATGAAACAGCGTGATGATATCGGTATCATATTCCCGTGTAAAAGACAAAACTTTTATTTTTTCCGATAGTTCCAGTTGCAGCGGTGGGTCGGGTTCAATATTATCTTTTAATTGTCCAAGATGTGTGTAATGAAATGTCACATCACCGTTTTCGGTTTGCTTGATGCTCCTGTCCCACTTCATCCAGTTGGTAAGATCCGCAGGTTTATCAGCTTGTAGCAAATTATCGGTGACAAGCCAATACTCATGTTGTGCGATATCGTTCTTCAGCAACTGATGTGCGAGAATAACATCTTTTCCGATGAGCTTATTAAAATTGCTGACCGTATAACCCGTAAACTCGCCATAGTGGGTAATAACCTTCAATGTAAGACCGATCGAAGAAGAGCAGGCCGTGCATTGACAAAAACGTCGCCGGTCATAAAGAATAAGCCGTTTGTGAAAATCGCAGAACATCTTCTCTACCTGCTTATAAATAGCTTCTATGCCCGGATTATCGCCAAACTTATAGAATAGTATCGCATCCCCTTCTACTTCTGAAACCTGCAAACCCGAATCATTGGCATTGATCAGCACTTCCAAAAGCTCCTGTATAATAAGACGGCTGTGCTCAATATCAGTTTCGTTCACAAAACGGGTGAACCCACTGATATCCGGAATAAAAAGTAAGCCGCGGTTATCCATTTTTCTTTTAAAGTTAAATGAAGCTTTGTCATTTGCAAAACTCACAAGCAACCTGCAAGGTGATAACTGGGCATAATGATTGTAAAAGTTCTATTAAACAAGATCATGAGACATATTAATAAAGCTGCTAAGCTTGCATTCATTTCAACACTCTGCACTCTTTTCTTCTCCTCTATCATATTTGCACAAGATACCGTTATGGGCCCTGCGCCGATGATGGTAAATACAAAGACTGGAGCAATCAAAATTGAGCATTTAGCTTCACTCAGTGAACCATGGGGCATGACCTGGTTGCCCGATGGTGGGTTGCTGGTGACCGAAAAACCAGGACGACTCCGCATATATGCCAATGGAAAGTTGTCTGAGCCTATCAAAGGGTTGCCAACAATAGAATATCATGGACAGGGTGGTTTGCTGGATGTAGAGATCGATCCCGACTTTGCCCACAATAAATATGTGTACTTATATTTTACTGAAAAATCTGCTACTGATCCTTCACCCAAACCAACAAGGGATAATGGCGATCCACGTCTCGGTCCTTACCAGGATTATGAAGATGCCACATTAAAAGGTGGTGCTGTTGCCCGTGGCCATTTGGAAGAAGACCAATTGAAAGATGTAAAAATTATCTGGCGGCAAACACCCAAAACAATTGGTCGTGGCCATTTTGGCGGGCGGCTTATTTTTGCTCCTGATGGAATGTTGTTTATTACTTCCGGTGAGCGGCAAAGATTTGAACCCGCACAAAGTCTTTCAAGTAATTTGGGTAAGGTTATTCGCATTCGTCCGGATGGTTCCATTCCTGCAGACAATCCATTTGTGAATAATAAAATGGCTAAACCGGATGTATGGTCGTTGGGTCATCGTAACCCATTGGGTGCCGCCATCAATCCAGCAACAAAACAATTATGGATACATGAGATGGGCCCCATGCATGGTGATGAGATCAATATCCCCGCAAAAGGGAAAAATTATGGTTGGCCGAAAGTGAGCAATGGTGATAATTATGATTTCAGCCGCATACCTGATCATGAAACCAGTTCAAGCTATGTGAAGCCAATTTATTACTGGCACCCTGCCATTTCACCATCGGGCATGGCTTTTTATACCGCTAGTCTTTTTAAAGACTGGAACGGCAATTTATTATTAGGCAGTTTTAATATGGAGGGTCTGATAAGGTTAACGCTTGATGGCAGCAGGGTAAAAAGTGAAGAACGCATCATGTTGCAACGACGTGTGAGGGACCTTATACAAGCTTCCGATGGTTCGATATGGATCATCACAGATGCAAAAGATGGTGAACTGATCCGTCTATCTCCTTCATCAAAATAATATTTAACAGTATGAAGACTGGAACAAAAAATGGCTGGAAAACTTGTAGCAGGGGTCATAAATACAGGGGCAGCCGCTGTCCCTATTGCTGGAAAAAGAATAACAAAAAAGCAAACAGGTAGCTGCCCGCTCCAATTTGTTCTTCCCTAAATTTGAAAGAAAAATCATGACGGAGAACAAAAACACAGTGATGCGATATATGGATGGGTTTGTTGCCAGTGATCATGAAATGATACTGGGTTGCTTAACGGACGATGTAGTTTGGTATATGCCCGGATTTTTTCATCTAACAGGTAAAACTGCTTTTGACAAGGAAATAGAGAATGATGCTTTTGAAGGAAAACCTGCTATCAGTATCAGCCGTATGACAGAAGAAAATGATGTGGTGATCGCCGAAGGAACTGTGCAAAGCAAGATAAAAGCCGGTGGCATGCTCGACGCCTTGTTTTGCGATGTTTTTGAAATGGAGAATGGAAAGATAAAACAACTGACCACTTACTTAATGCATAAAAAAAAAACCTGTATAATTTTTATACAGGGTTTTAAGATTAGTATCTCCTGTTACGACCATCACGACCATGACCGCGACTATCGTAGTCACCGTGATCATCGAAATCCCTATCATAACGGTCCATTCTTTTTTCCATAAAATTCAGGTTACCGAAACGATCGATGTTGATGCGCATGTCATTGCCACGAAGCATAAATGTTCTGC
>DASVNY010000776.1:0-15726 GCA_036383615.1 Chitinophagaceae bacterium | reverse complement strand
GGAACAAGATGGCGAGTGGGAACTGAAAGGAAGAATGGACGGAAGAGTAATGAAAAAAATTCCTGCAAGAGAATTATGGAGCCAGATCGCTTACGCCGCATGGCGCTGCGCTGATCCGGGAACACAATACAACACTACGATCAACGAGTGGCACACCTGCCCCGTTGGCGGTGAGATCAGGGCTTCCAATCCCTGCTCCGAGTATATGTTCCTCGATAACACTGCCTGTAATCTTGCATCATCCAACCTGATGAAATTTTATGATGCAGACAAAAACGTATTTGATGTAGAAGGTTATGAATACAATTGCCGTTTATGGACAGTGGTGCTGGAAGTATCCGTGTTGATGGCACAGTTCCCTTCTAAAGAAGTGGCCCAGTTGAGCTATGAATACAGAACATTAGGATTGGGTTATGCTAATCTTGGAACAATGCTGATGGTTAGCGGCATTCCTTATGATAGCGAAGAAGCAAGAGGCATTGCCGGTGCGCTGACCGCTATCATGACAGGTATTTCTTATAAGACCTCAGCCGAGATGGCGCAGGTGCTTGGCGCTTTCCCAAGATATGAAGAGAACAAAGAGCACATGATGAGAGTGATGAGAAATCATCGCCTCGCTGCTTATGATGCTGATGAGTATGAAAAACTGAGCCTGAAACCACAGGGCATTCATGCAAAATATTGTCCTGACTATTTATTGAAAGCCGCCTGCAAAGCATGGGATGATGCGGTTGAAATGGGAGAGAAGTATGGTTACAGGAATGCACAGGCAACCGTGATCGCTCCAACAGGAACTATTGGCCTGGTGATGGATTGTGACACAACCGGTGTTGAACCTGATTTCGCATTGGTGAAATTCAAAAAATTGTCCGGTGGTGGTTATTTCAAGATCATCAACCAGTCTGTGCCGGTAGCATTGAGGAACCTGGGTTATAGCGGGAAAGAAGCAGACAGCATTATCAAATATGCAACAGGTACCGCTTCATTTGCCGGTGCGCCTTATATCAATCATCAAACATTGAGCGAGAAAGGATTTATTGCTGATGAGATCAAACGTCTCGATGCAGCAGCGCTCACTGCTTTTGAAGTTGGTTTTGTTTTCAACAAATACACACTGGGTGAAGAATGCCTGCAAAGACTGGGCTTCACACCTGAGCAATACAACAATTTTGAATGGAGCCTGCTCGAAGCATTAGGCTTCACCGATGAGCAGATCGAAGCCGCTAATGACTATGTATGCGGAACGATGATGCTTGAAGGAGCCCCCTACCTGAAAGAAGAACACCTGCCCGTTTTTGACTGTGCCAATAAATGCGGACAAAAAGGCCAACGTTATATTCATGCACATGGCCATATCCGCATGATGGGAGCTGTGCAACCGTTTATCAGCGGTGCTATTTCCAAAACCATCAACCTGCCGCATGAAGCGAAAGTTGATGAGATCGCAGATGCCTATTACCTGAGCTGGAAACTGGGATTGAAAGCCAATGCGCTTTATCGTGATGGTTCTAAACTTTCACAACCACTCAGCAATAAGAGTGATAAGAAGAAAAAGACGGAAAGCCAGGAGCCGGGAGTCGGAAGCCAGGAGGCTGTTTCAGCTGAGCCAATACCTGCTGTTGAATCAAATATTGTTGATCTTGGCAAGTTGACGGTTGAAGAATTATTGGACGAGGTACAGAAAAGAGTACAGTCTTCTCCTGATACTAAATTGAAAAGAAAGCTGGCGAGCATTGTTGAAAGAAGAGCATTGCCTGCAAAACGTCGTGGCTTTACACAAAAAGCAAAGATCAATGGACAAGCGATCTTCCTGCGCACGGGTGAATATGGGGATGGAACATTGGGAGAGATCTTTATTGATATGGCAAAAGAAGGCGCTACCATGCGCAGCATGATGAACTGTTTTGCCATTTCGATCTCCATAGGTTTGCAATATGGTGTGCCGCTGGAAGAGTTTGTTGACAAGTTTGCTTTCACAAGATTCGATCCTTCAGGATTTGTGGAGCACCCGAATATCAAATCAACAACATCATTGGTTGACTTTATCTTCCGTGTGTTGGGTTATGAATACTTAGGTCGCACTGACCTGGTGCATGTGCTTGACAAACCCGAAGTGATGAACACGGGTGCGGATGATTGGGATGAAGTGCCTTCCAATCCATTGGAATATGCAGAGCCTGAATTGTCAAGTGTACGTATCACTCCTTCATCAGGAGTAACACCAACGCCGGTAAAAAATCAAAGAGCGGCTCAAACAGTAAAGGCTGACGCGGGCATGGATGCGATCAATGCGGCTGCAAAAAATATGCAGAGTGATGCACCGGCTTGTAATGTTTGCGGTCATATCATGATGCGTAGCGGCACTTGCTATAAATGTTTGAATTGTGGTAACCAGGGAGGTTGCAGCTAAGCCCCTCCTGGCCTCTCCGCCAGCTGGCGGAAGGAAAGAGTTCGTAATGGACGAAAAACCAGATAAAGAAAGTACCCCATTAATTCAAGGTCCCGGTTGTTGCACCGGGACCTTTTATTTATAAAATAGCAAGTAGCTTTGGTAAAAGACCAACGTGTATGCAAACATTTATCAGCGATATCTCCAAAAAGAAATTCCCTGTGTCGGAAAGGATCTCAGGTCGTGCTGTACGTGAAGGTGTGTTGAAAGAGATCATAAAGGACTATCCTGATTTTAATGAGAATTTCAATATCGCTATTTCCGAGTTGAATCATTACCGGCAATTATATATCCAGGGTATGCTCACCAAAGAAATGGGCACACTCTCTGACCTGGAAAAAACAGTATTGGACAAGATCAGCCAGAACGAGGTTATTTCTGATGATGAAAGTGATAGATCAATTACTTCGACCCGCGGTCAGCGATGGGCCGATCGTATTGCCAGGTTTGGAGGTAGCTGGAAATTCATTGGCCTGTTTGCATTTTTTATTTTAGCCTGGATGTTATTGAATGTGGTTTACCTCGTCAATAAAGGATTTGATCCATATCCTTTCATACTCCTCAATTTAATTCTATCCTGCATTGCTGCCATACAGGCTCCAGTAATTATGATGAGCCAAAACCGGCAGGAAGAGAAGGACCGCGATCGTGCCAGGAACGATTATATGGTAAACCTGAAAAGCGAACTGGAAATAAGAATGCTGCACGAAAAGATCGATCACCTCATCATTAACCAGCAGGAAAATCTTTTGCAGATCCAGCAGATACAAGTGGATATGATGCGTGAGCTGATGGACAAGCTCAATAATAAGACGAAATAATACCTACACCGCTTTAGTCTCAACTTCACCACTCACCCTCCCGGCCCTCGCCGATCATTTTTGCCTGTCCGTCGATTAGTACAGGAACTCACTTTATGCTCATGATAATTTTATGATGGAGCAAAACAAAAAGTCATGAAAAGAAACCTGTTCATTCGAAACTGATCCGTCATTTACATTGACGGGTTCAATCAATCTTATTAACGAATTCAAAAAAATAAAAATGAAAAGCAAATTAATAATAGCCGCTTTGGTGATCGTGGTTGCGCTGGGCGGTTACATTTTATACAGTCAGCCAGCGCCTGTAGTGAATAGCGTTACGCAGGAGCAAAAAATTCCAGCTATAAAAGCGAAATACACGGAAAATCCTGCAGTGGTTCCGGTTGATTTTGAAAAAGCAGCACGATCAGCCGTTCCTTCTGTGGTACATATAAAAACAGTAACGAAGTTTAAGCAAACAACGGGTAAGCAGCAACAGCAGCAAAATCCGTTTGGCGATCTTTTTGGCAACAATGATCTCTTTAAAAAATTCTTTGACGACAATGGTGGTTCATGGCAACAACCTGATCAGAATGCATCAGGGTCCGGCGTTATCATCAGCAATGATGGATATATCGTGACCAATAATCACGTAGTGGATGGAGCCACGAGTATTACAGTAACACTGGATGACCGCAAAAATTATACAGCCAAAGTGATTGGCACCGATGTCAATACCGATCTCGCATTGATAAAAATTGATGCAAAAAATTTACCGGTGATGAATGTTGGTAACTCTGATGATGTGCACCTTGGTCAATGGGTGCTGGCGATCGGTTATCCATTGAATCTGGATGTAACGGTTACGCAGGGTATTGTTAGTGCCAAGAGCCGCAATATCGGTATCAACAGGCAGGGTAAAGCGCCGGTGGAAGCATTTATACAAACCGATGCCGCAGTGAACCCTGGCAGTAGCGGGGGCGCATTGGTGAATACAGATGGTGACCTGATCGGAATCACTGCCGCCATTGCATCACCAACGGGAGCGTATGCGGGTTATGCTTATTCCATTCCATCTAATCTCATGAAAAAGATCATTGGTGATATTATGAAGTATGGCTCTGTGCAAAGAGGATATCTCGGTATCAGCATGGCGCCGGAAGATCTGGATGATGCAAAGAAAAAAGAATTAGGCATCAATGATGATTTGAAAGCAGTGTGGGTTGCTGAAACAGATCCTGCCGGTGCAGCTGCAGAAGCAGGTATTAAAAAAGGTGATGCGATCACCAAAGTAAATGCTGTGGCGGTAACAACAGGAGCAGAACTGTCTGAACAGATCGCACGTCAAAAACCCGGTGATAAAGTAACCATCACGTTGATCCGGAATAAAGAAGAAAAGAATTATACCGTCACTTTAAAAAGTAAGATCGGCAGTTTTCCCAGCCAGGAAACAGCAGCGGTTGAATCACTGGGAGCATCTTTCAGAACGATTAGTAAGGATGAGGCGGGTAAATTGAAGATCGCCGGTGGTGTGGAAGTTAGCAATATCACTGATGGAATACTCAGCGATCAAACAAGCATGAAGCCGGGATTTGTGATCACAAAGGTTGGAGGCATAACTGTAAAAACTGTTGACGAATTAAAAACAGCCCTGTCCAAACAGGAAAATAATTTCCAGGTAGAAGGTGTCTATCCTGGCAGTGACGGAACATATTATTATGGCATAAATGATTTCAGGCATTAACGTTTTCCGTTCCTTTTTTTCATGGCTAAAGTCGGGCCGCTTCAACTTTGAAGCGGCTTTTTTGTATGTAGTGTATCAGTTTCCCACTAAGACACAAAGAGCACAAAGCTATTTCTTTGATTTTCTTAGTGAACTTGGTGGCTTTGTGGGAAAATATTTCAAAGTGGTACACTACCTTTTGTAAACTATTTATCTGTTATATCTTTAATCTATGAAATGCCTTATTGTTGATGACAATGAAATAGCGAGAGCAACGATGCGACAGTTAGCGGGCCAGGTAAGCGGGCTGGTAGTGGCCGCTGATTGTGCCACGGCTATGGAAGCGTATAATTTTTTGCAGCAACAAACTGTTGATCTTTTATTACTCGATATTGAAATGCCCGGCATGAATGGACTGGAGCTGACAAAAAATCTTGGAGAGAAGCGCCCACTCATCATTTTCACAACTTCTAAAAAGGATTATGCTGTCGAGGCATTTGAATTGAATGTTGTGGATTATATCCTGAAGCCTGTTACGCCTGCCCGTTTTATCCAGGCTATTGAGCGTGCAAGAGAGATCAGTAAAAGCAATAAGGAAGAAGTAACGGTGAGTGATGATGAATTCATTTTTATCAGGGACTCTACGGTTATCAGGCGGCTGCAACTGGACGAGATCCTCTATGCGGAAGCGATGGGCGATTATGTGAAACTGCATACAGCTCAGCGTTATTATGCCGTTCACAGCACATTAAAAACAGTGGAAGAAAGACTTCCTTCTTCTAAATTCATACGGGTGCACCGGTCCTATATAGCAGGGCTGGGCAGGATCGATAGCATCCAGGATGGCGTGCTGATCATCCAGGGCAAACCAGTGCCTGTAGCAGATGCTTACCGGGCAGCGCTGAATAAGCGTATGAATATTTTATAGTCTCATCGAACTATTATCCTCTTTTGACGATTGTTTAACCTCATTCACCTGATTGTATAAAACAACAGGTTGCCTGCATCATACCTTTATGATGAAGATGCTGATAAAGCAGTTATTTCTTCAGCGGTTTAATAAAATAGCTTTCAGTAGTAGTTGGTTCGGTTTAGGGGCTGAATTTTTATTCAGCCCGTTTTTTTTAGTGATCTATGAATACTCGTCAACTCATATTATTGATCCTCTTAACACTAATCCTGTTAGCTGTTTTTTATGCATTGCTTAATATGATCGATAAGCATTTTAATGGTTTTCCCATCATTTTTTTCAGCATCTTGTTACTGATCGACATTTATCTGATCTCCCGGCTGTTTTTTAAATTAACCCACCAGCAGGAACGGGGAGAATGATTGGTAAATTATTGTAAATTGCTATGACGAGTAATGAACCGCTATTTCAAATATATCCTGCTGATCACATTTGTAACTTTCATTTTACTGATCGCTTTCCTGCAGTTTAATTCCACACGAAGTATCGACAGGCTGATCGCCGGCAATGAAAGCCTGCTGGATGATCTTACTGTGAAAACAACCTTGCAGCGATTACAAACAGATATTATCACATTGGAAAGCAAGGTGAGAGGAATGGTGATAGATGGCACAGCCGCTGATACGGCCCATCTTGATACAGAACTTACAAGGATACGTTCAACGCTACAGGAACTATCAATACTCCGTTCTGATAAAACAATAGCGCCCCTGATCAGTCAGCTCAATGAGCTGGTGGATACCAAGATCCGGTTTGACCAGGCCGTGCTTGACAGTTTCAAAACAAATGGGAGAGTTGCTGCTGCTCAAATGATCAATGCCCCGGGCAGCAAAATAAATATCGATGCTATACGATCGGTGATCACGGCGATCGAAGGACTGCACCAGCTTTCTGTTACGGCCTCCATTAAAGAAGCAGATAGTAATGGAAGAAAGGCAAAAGCAATGGGAACAGTAATGGCTATTCTTGCTATTGCGGCTTCGCTACTTGCTTTTGCTTATGTAACGTTAAAGATGCGGCAACAGCAACGATTGATTGCGAGGCTGGATAGTTCGGAGAAAAAAGCAAGAGAGGCCGCAATGATCAAAGAAAAATTCCTGGCAAACATGAGCCATGAGATCCGCACACCGCTGAATGCCATATTGGGTTATACAAATTTGTTGCAGCGTCAAAACCTGGGCGATCATTCAAAGGAATATGTGGAGGTGATACAGCGTTCGGGTGAGAACCTGCTTACGATAGTTGATGATGTGCTGGACCTGTCAAAGATCGAAGCGGGGATGATGCGGATTGAACCTGCGCCTTTTAGTATGCGTGGATTGGTGCATTCTATCGAAGCAATGTTTCATTCCCGCGCTATTGAAAAAGATATAACGCTCACCAGTATGGTGGATGAGCATTATCCTGATACGGTGGAGGGTGATCCAACAAGACTTACACAAATTCTCGTTAACCTCATTGGCAATGCTATTAAGTTTACAGAAAAGGGAAATATAGCCGTGCATGTGATGGTGGATGGAATTATTGAAAACACAGTGAATACAGCTATCACCATTACTGACAGCGGCATTGGTATAGCAAAGGAGAAGCTTGAAAAGATCTTTGAACGATTTCAGCAGGCAGAAGATTCGGCCACAAGAAAGTATGGAGGAACGGGATTAGGTCTTTCTATTGTGAATGAACTGGTGCGATTGCAGAAAGGCAGTATAACAGTTATCAGTGAATTGGGGAAGGGTACGAGTTTTAAAATTCTTATCCCCTATATAATTTCAACTGAGACAGCAAGACAAGCGCAAAAGAAAAATGATCACCCAATTATTTTACCCGTATCTAAACAGGGCAGGATATTGGTAGTAGAAGACAATGAGATCAACCAGGGATTGTTAAAACATCTTTTGAGCGATTGGAAACTTGAGTTTGATATCGCCGGCAATGGAGTGGAAGCAATCGGCTTACTGCGTCATCGCCAGTATGAGTTGATCCTGATGGATATTCAAATGCCCGAGATGGATGGTTACACAACGGCGCAAGCGATAAGAAACGATTTGAAGCTCGATACACCGATCATAGCAATGACGGCTCATGCGATGGCTGGTGAAAGGGAAAAATGCCTGGGCTATGGAATGAATGAATATATATCGAAGCCGATAAGAGAGGTTCAGCTCAGGCAATTGATCGGCCAGTTTATCAACCTGCAACAGCCAGCACATACTACGTTAAGAAATGATGAATCTCCTGTTTATTCCTGTATCAACCTGCAATACATGAAGGAGGTGAGTGGTGGTGATAAACAATATGAAAGAACCGTAACCGATCTGTTTATTGATGCTATACCGGGAGATCTTGACGGTATAGAAAAGGCATGGCAGTCAGGTAATATCAGCCTGCTTCGTCAAATTGTGCATAACATGCGATCTTCTATTTCAATAATGGGTTTGAATGATAAACTGGACACTTATCTTGATATACTCGAATACGAGAACCTTTCCCCGGGTACTTATGCTTCCACCTATCACGCTATACAATCAATATGTGATAAGTCTCTCGAAGAAGCCAAAATGTTCCTTAGAGCTATTGCCTGAGCCGGAACAGAACGATACAAATTGCCTTTTCACCGATTGTTGACGTGCCTGCCTTTTAGCTGTTCATAGCTTTATGATCGAAGATGATTATAAACCTTAAATGAACAAACAATGAAAAGATTAATTGCAATTCCGGCAATGATACTGTTCACGGCTTCTGCCGCGTTTTCACAGGTATCACATACGCAAGCCCTGCATGACAGGAGTATTGCAAAAGCTGAACTCAGGGAAGTAAGAAAAGAAGATCGGGATATACGAAAGGAAGATCGGAAAATAGAGATAAGCTACCAGGCAAAACAGAATTTCTATAAAGACTTTCCCGGCGCATCAAATATCGGTTATATGAAGGGAAAGGATTTTGATGAAATCGTTTTTACGCTTGATGACCAGGTAAAGAAAGCCTATTATGATATGGATGCAAACCTGGTTGGAACCACCCAACAAGTGGCTTTTGGAGAATTGCCAGCAAAAGCCAGGAAAGAAATTGCCAATCATTACAAGAGTTATACGGTGGATAACGTGATCTTGTTTGACGATAACGAAGCCGACGAAACAGACATGGTTTTGTATGGAAACAGGTTCGAGGACAGGGACAATTATTTTATTGAAATGGTGAAGGAAGGTAAGAGGATAGTCCTTCAATCAACCCCGTCCGGTGATGTTTCGTTTTTCGCAGAAGTGAAGTAGGATATAGTAGCGTTGTGAACACTAATAGCCCGCAGTTGATCTGCGGGCTATTGCTTTTGGGGTCCCCGCTGATCTTCGCAGGTTGATACGCAGATAAGGAAGATGATTTAAAACCGGCATTCTCCTTTTCACCGATACTTTCTGCCTTTTCGTCTATTGGCAAATTGAAAGGGGGTAGTCGCAAACTATGTTTACAGTGCGCCGTGCAACAAAGGTCATGGCGATTAGAAAACAGATCCATAAAATAAAACACAGTACAATGAAAAAAATTCTTTTAGCAACACTTATCCTTTCAGGACTTAGTTATGCCGGTATGGCTCAAACACCTGCCAGCGCCAAGAAGACAGACGCCATGGCTATGCATAAACCAGCAGCAAAACCTGCAGCATCTACTGCGGTGCAGACAAAAGCAATAACGACAAGTGCTACGCCTGCTCCAAAAGTTAATAGCAGTACTACACCCAAAAAAGGAGCAGTGATCGGCAAACACAAAAAAGTAAGAAAAAATAAGGGCAAAACAAATTCCTCTTCAGGTAAGAAGAGCAGCAAAAAGTAATTCAAAGCGGGACGGAAGCGAAACACGGTTAGGTTTCCTGTGGTCGCTTTCACTGAGCCCTGCTTTTAAGCGGGGCTTTTTGTTGTTAAGCCCACTATATACGATCCTGAGTTCAGATCCCGGTCCCACAACCGGGATCTTTTATTGCATTTTGTTGATAACAAATGCCTGATTAGTAAATTTCGGGTTAAAAAAGCAAGCAGTTTTCCCAAGTGATTCTATGTGCCTTTTTAAAAGGACAGTCATTACTTTTATTGCCTAATCCGTTTTAACTATGAAAATAAGAATCGTTATTGCTTTGCTGATCGCCATTGTATTTTTTGAGAGTTGTGCCCGCAGCTTCACTCCGTATGAAGCAGCGAACAGCCCAAGAGGAAGGAAATGCGGAACTATCCGCTAAGCGGCAGGACCGCTTAGTTTCCTCCGAATACATTATTGACGGCGCCTTCAAGCATCGGAAATTTTTCTACAACAAAGCCTTTGATCGTTTCAATGGCTTTTTTTGCTTGCTCATCTGTGAGGCCAGCTTCGGCTTTTAGTTTTTCGATTAACTCCTGCATAAAATGGTTTTAAAACAGAAAGATAGGTAAATAAAAAACGCCAGCTTCAGGCTGACGTCAATGACTTATATGACTTCCTGACTACTTTCTACGCTACTTTCAACAAACTCAGCTTGCTCTTATCAAACTTGCGTTTGGCATAATCCATACTGAGGGAGAAATGTGTTTCCTTGGAAGAAGGTAACTCAAACATCGCATCGGTAAGGATGCCTTCGCAAATACTTCTCAATCCCCTGGCGCCTAACTTATATTCCACGGCTTTTTCAACCATGAAGTCAAGCACATCATCTTCGATCGTCAATTGAATGCCTTCCAGTTCAAACAATTTCTTGTATTGTTTCACCAATGCATTCTTTGGCTCGGTGAGGATGGCTCTTAATGTTGGTGCATCCAATGGGTCGAGGTGAGTAACAACGGGCAAACGACCCAGCAATTCAGGGATCAACCCGAATGTTTTAAGATCCGTAGCATTTACATAGCGAAGAAGATTCTTCTTCATGCTTTCCTGCTGTTCTTTATCAACATTGAAACCTATCGTATTTGTCTGCACACGACGGGCGATCACTTTATCAATACCATCAAAAGCACCGCCACAGATAAAGAGAATATTCTGCGTGTTGATCTTGATAAGCTTTTGCTCGGGATGTTTTCTTCCGCCCTGTGGGGGCACGAGCACATCAGTTCCTTCCAGCAATTTCAACATTCCCTGCTGCACACCTTCACCACTCACATCACGGGTGATAGAAGGGTTATCGCCTTTGCGGGCGATCTTATCTATTTCATCAATATAAACGATGCCACGCTCTGCAGCGGGAACATCGTAGTTGCAAACCTGTAGTAATCTTGTAAGAATGCTCTCCACATCTTCGCCCACATAACCGGCTTCGGTAAATACCGTAGCATCTACGATCGCGAACGGAACATTCAGCATGCGGGCAATACTTTTTGCCAGCAGGGTTTTACCTGTTCCTGTTTCACCCACCATGATGATATTGCTTTTCTCTATCTCAACATCATTAGCAGAAGGAGCATCATTGCTTTTTTGCTGTAATCTTTTGTAGTGATTGTAAACGGCAACGGCCAATACCTTTTTAGCCTCGTCCTGGCCGATAACATATTCATCAAGGAACTTCTTGATCTCGATCGGCTTCTTAACCGTAAGCTTGAATGAAGAAGGAGTTTTGTCTTCACGAACCATCAACTCCTGGTCGATGATCTCACGGGCATGCTCCACGCAATTTTCACAGATATGTCCTTCCTGGCCGGCAATGAGGATCTTCACTTCATCACGACTGCGGCCGCAAAAGGAACAATGTAAAGGGTTTTTCGCCATTTTATATAAGGTAAACGAACTACAAACGAATTCGTAACTTACAAAATTATAAAACCGCCCTGACAGCAGCGGTTTTATTTTATTAAGGGGTTGCAAAAACCTGCAACCTATGTCTTATCAATTTGGATTCAGCGACTTAAAGCTCATTTTTGATGGCATCAACAATGCCATATTTGATAGCTTCATTGGCATCCATCCAGTAGTCACGATCAAAGTCTTTCATGATCTGCGCCATTGTTTTGCCGCAATTATCAGCCAGAATTTTAGCGCCGATCTCTTTTACTCGTTGCGTTTGTTTGGCCTGGATCTCCAGATCAGAGCTTACACCCTGGATATAACCACCGAGCGAAGGCTGGTGAATCATCACTTCACCATGCGGATAGATATACCTTTTGCCTTTTACACCACCACTCAATAAGATACTTCCCATTGATGCGGCCAAACCCATACAAATAGTGCTTACGGGGCTTTTCATCATCTGCATCGTATCATAGATCACCATACCACTTGTGACAACTCCACCCGGGCTATTGATATAGAATTTTATTTCTTCGCCAGGCTTGTCAGCATCGAGCAATAACAACTTTGTTGTTGTTTCTCTTGCCGATTTATCATCCACAACTCCCCAGAGATAAACAGCCCTTCTATCAAAGAAAAACCTTTCCAGTTTTTTGTTCAGCATGATGAGATCATCTCTCTTATCTTCTCTTTCCTTTTCTTCTTCATCATCCAGCCTGTGATCGTTATATAAAAATTGCTTATGGGTCATATTCAAATGTTTTTTAAAATTTATTGTTGCAAGCTTTAATGCTGTTCTCAAGCTTCAATCATTTGCATATTTGCAAATTTTCACATCAGCTAATCATCCCTGCTCTTTTTTCTCTTTTCTTGGATTAATGAGTAATACCTCATCTACCAGGCCATATTCTTTTGCTTCAGCGGCCGTCATCCAGCGGTCACGATCAAAATCAGTTTCGATCTGGCTGGCCGGTTTACCGGAATGGTAGCTGATCACATTGTAGAGCTCGGCTTTTATTTTCCTGATTTCACCCACGGTGATCTCAATATCGCTTGCCTGTCCGCCGATAGCGCCACTTGGCTGGTGCATCATGATACGTGAATGTTTCAGGGCCGCTCTTTTTCCTTTTGTGCCGGCACCTAATAACACACAAGCCATGGATGCAGCTACACCGATACAGATTGTAGCAATATCAGGGCTTACATATTGCATGGTGTCATAAACACCCAGACCTGAATACACGCTTCCACCCGGGCTGTTGATGTACATATTGATATCTCTTGTTCTGTCCGTAGAATCAAGGAACAGTAGCTGCGCCGTAACAATATTGGCAATCTCATCATTGATAGGATAACCTAAGAAGATGATGCGGTCCATCATCAACCGGCTATAAACATCCATCACGGCCACATTCAATGAGCGTTCCTCGATAATATTGGGTGTCATTGCTGTTACCAGGTGAGAAGCATAACCGTTGAGCGTGTTGCTGGAAATGCCATGATGCTTTACCGCGTATTTTTCAAATTCCGAATTAAAACTCATATTTCTTTAGTTGATGATGTTAACTGGTTAATAAGTTGATAAGGAAAGAAGCGGCTTTAAGGAACAACTTTGTCAACTTCTCAACCTGTCAACTTTCCTGCTATTCATCAAATATCCGTCCAAATGCCAAAACCACAAAATTGGTGACAAGAAGGCGGGAAGAGTGAAAGTCAGTAAGTCCGGAAGTCAGGGAAGACGGAAAGTTAGAAAAGCACGGAAGTCAGAAAGCCGAAAGTCCGGATGATTATCCAGCTAACTGAACAATCTCCCGGACTCCCTGACTTCCGTTCTTTCCGTCTTTTCTGACTTTATATTTTAATGGTGATGCGTATGCTGATGCTCTTCCACCATCTTAGTGAAAGCTTCGGCGCTGATGTCTTTATCAGCCGGCTTCACCTGTGTTTCTGACCATTCAAATATTTTTTGGGTCTGGATGCGGGTATAAGCATCCTCCACATATTTACGATCCTTCATCATTTTTTCTACATAATCAGCAACCCAGGGCTGGTCATCACCAAGATTTGCACCACCCATATAGCTGAACAATTGCTGTTTGGCAAAGGCCCTGATCTCATCAGGATTTACCTGGATGGCACTATCATTTACAATTTTGTCAGAGATCAGCGTCCATTTTAATTGGTTCAGGAAAGAAGGGAATTCTTTTTCCACTTCTTCGTCCGTTTTAGGTGACTCGCCCTGTGTCTTCACCCATTTTTTCAGGAACCCTTCGGGAAATTTGATCTCCGTATTATCAACCAGTGCATGAAAAACCTGGTCATGGATCTGGTTCTTTGCCTGGCTGCCCCAATAATTCTGTATCTCGTCTTTTACTTTATTTCTAAAGTCAGTTTCAGTTTTCACCTCTTGCCCGGGATAAAGCTGGTCAAAGAATTCTTCGTTCAATTCTTTTTTCTCCAGCAGGCCAACTTTAGTGATCGTGATGTTGAAGAATTTATCAGCAGCATCAGCAGTTTCTTTTAAACCAAGATCGCTGATGATCCATTCTCTTTCTTTTTCGTCAAAAGCTGTTTTCAACTGCACATTCAGCACATCACCTGTCTTTTTCCCCATCCAGTTTTTGCGGGAAGCTTCGGCAAAATATTTTACCAGTAATGAATTGTCTTTGGTAATGCCTTCTTCAACTTCATTTCCGGCAGCATCTGTTTCTTTGAAAACAACATTCAACACATTCTCCTCATTATCTACTGCTTCTTTATCAGTCATGTTGCCATAACGGTTTTGCAAACGGCTCACTTCGTTGTCGATCATTTCGTCGGTAACCGTCACCACATAGCGGGTGATCTTTGCTTTGCCCAAATCAGCCAGGTTGAACTCAGGCTTCATGCCTACTTCAAACTGGAAAGTATAATCAGCGGGATTGTTGACATCCAGTTGACGGATATCTGTTTCTAATGGCAGGGGTTGAGCAAAGATGTCGAGTTTGTCATTTTGCAAATAGCCGATCAGTTCTTTGTCAACGGTCTTAAGCACTTCGTCTGCAAACAGCGAAGAGCCATACATTTTCTTGATCAGTCCGGCAGGCACCATGCCTTTACGGAAACCGGGGATATTGGCTTTTTTGCCATAATCCTTTAATGCTTTTTCAAAAGAAGGGAGATAGTCGGTCCTTTCCAGCTTCACGGTCAGCTTTTCATGCAGCAGGCCGATGTTTTCTTTAGTAACTGTAGCCATGATGAACGTTTAAAAGTTTCAAAGGTTTAAGAGGTTTAAGGGGTTCAGAGACGTTTGAAACCTCTGGAACTTATTAAACCTTTTAAACCTTGGTTTTGTTTGTCCGGATGGAGGGACTCGAACCCCCACACCTTGCGGCATCAGATCCTAAGTCTGACGTGTCTACCAATTTCACCACATCCGGGAGAAGAAAGTCAGTGAGTCAAATGTGTCAAATGAGTCAAATATGTCAAAAGGGTGAATGAAGCGAGGCTTATGACTTATATGACCTATTTGACCCGTTTGACACATATGACTATCAAAACGGGCTGCAAATGTAGGGCATTTGGCTTAAAAGCCGCTTTCAAAGAGCATTCTTTTGCGTAAATTCGTACACTATTCATATATGGAGACCCTTGCACAGTTGCCCAAATACAATCTTAATGAAGAACAGGAGAAGAAACTCATCCTGCGGGAATACCGTTCCCTATTGCGGGCACTGAAAGCCAAGCTCAAACCCGGCGATAAGGACCTCATTCGCATAGCTTTTGAAATGGCGGCCGATGCACATAAGACCATGCGGCGCAAAAGCGGTGAGCCATATATTTTACATCCTCTTGCAGTAGCTAAAATTTGCGTGGAAGAGATCGGTCTCGGTGTTCGCTCTTCTATTTGTGCTTTGTTGCATGATACGGTTGAGGATACCGATATAAGCCTCGAGGATATTGAAAGGGAATTTGGAAATGAGATCACCCGTATCGTTGACGGGCTCACCAAATTATCCAATGTGATCGATGTAAATGCTTCGCAGCAGGCGGAGAATTTCAAAAAGAT
>DASVNY010000775.1:0-20157 GCA_036383615.1 Chitinophagaceae bacterium | reverse complement strand
GGCAAAAAATATCAAGCGTTTCAATTTTGCCGCCCGCAATCTCGATCGTTTCTTTTTGAATGAGCTCAATCAAACTGACTGGCAACAGGCTGTTGACAAGTTCCTTTCCCAAATGACCGATGCGGTTATTGATAATGCATTGGAGAAGCAACCTTATGAGATACGTTCTATTTCAGGTGAGAAAATTAAAAACACATTGAAAGCACGCCGCCAGTTCCTGGCAGCGGAAGTGATGGAATACTATCGTTTCATTTCTGAAACGGTAAGTGTTACGGCCAGCGACAAGAAAGAATTGTTTGATATAACAAGAAATGATGACGGTTCTGTGTTGTTGCAGGTTTATAAGATCACCAATGAAGGCAACCAGTCAACTAAAATGTATGAGAGGTTATTTGACCCGGCTGTTACCGAAGAGTTGAGATTATATGGTTTTGGCGGGCAGGACAAATTCACTATCAAAGGCAATAATGATAAGATCAAAATAAGACTGATCGGTGGAGATGGAGAGGACCTGTTTGAAAATGCCGGTTCTTATAAAGGAGCGATCGTGTATGACAGCGCTGCTGGTAATAACACGATCACGGGTCCTTTTAAGAACAAGATGGCAAATGACACGATCGTCAATTCATACGAAAGGCTATCTTATAAATACAACCAGGCGATCCCTTTTATTGCTGTTGGGTTCAACCAGGATGATGGACTTTTTATTGGTCCATCTTTGAAACTGATCAGGCATGGTTTCAGAAAAAAGCCATACAGGAATATGCACGAGTTCTCACTCAAGTATGCTTTTTCAACGCAAGCCTTTAATATTCGCTGGTATTCTGAATACATCGGCATGTTTGGAAGAAATACGGACCTGCTCACCGATATAGATATCAAGGCCCCGAATAACACGACCAATTTCTTTGGTTATGGCATGGAAAGTTTTTTTGACAAGGATAATCATACTTTCCGCTATTACCGGGTAAGGTATAGCCTGGGGGATATTTCTATTTTGTTGCGCAAGCGTTTTTCAGACAAAGTAAATCTGCAGATCGGGCCCACTTATCAATTCTATTCGTTTGATGAGGATGATAAGTTTAATAACCAGCGCTACATAACCCTGGAGGCGCCTTTTGAGCCAAATGGAATAAACCCATTCACCGCATTTGAAAAGCAATCTTATTTCGGTGGCAAGTTGTTATTGACTGTTGACACAAGAAATAATAAAGTATTGCCACAGAAGGGTATCATGTGGCAAACAACCCTTCGTCATTTGTCGGGCATGAATGATAACAGTTATGATAATGTTACGCAATTGAATTCAGAATTCACGTTCTACATCCCATTGGGTAAAATTGGTGCTATCAGCAACCGTACCGGTGGTGGTCATAACTTCAATAAGGATTTTGAATTTTACCAGGCGCAATACCTTGGGCTCGAGGATAACCTTCGTGGCTATAGAAAATACCGTTTTGCAGGACAATCAAAATTCTTCAACAATACGGAGTTGAGATTAAAACTGGCCAACCTTAAGACCTATCTTTTCCCTGCTTACTTTGGTGTTTTATTCTTTGTTGATAATGGTAAAGTATGGCATGACAGCGATGTTGACAGCAAAAAAATGAAGACCGGCTATGGCGGTGGCGTTTGGTTTGCCCCGATGAAGAGACTGGTGTTTACGGTTTGTTATACTGCATCCAAAGAAGATAAACTGCCGTTGATAGGTTTGGGCTGGAGGTTTTAGTACCCTACAATGAGAATTGAGTATTGAGCATTGAAAATTGAGCATTTTCTTATCACCACAAGGTAGAAATGCTCAATGTTCAACGAGCAATTTTCAATGCTAAAAGATCCATAGCGAAAAGCTCATCATAAAAACGAGAAAGCCCTTTAGACAAAGGGCTACTTCTCTTTTGATACTCTAAGTGTATGTGAAAAAAGTGAGGATGATTCTCGTAACTAATTTTTATTGCTTCACGAATCTTGATGAGTAACGGTCAGTGCCATTAAAAACTTCCGCTACATAAACTCCTGTCATCATATTGGCAGAAAGAGGAACGCTTACAACATTGTTGCCTTCACTCAGCCTTGTCTTTTGTTGCATTATTTGTTGCCCGGTGATATTATACACTCTTATTTCTGCAGGCTGGTTTGATGAAGAAGCTATGCTCAATGTCAGCTTATCATTATTTACAGGGTTATTGATAATATTCAATTGACCGGCTGAAGCTTTTGCTTCCATTTGAAAAGCCAGTGTTTTTGAATAGCTGATAGTTTGTGACTTGTCAATTCCTTTCAGGCGATAAAATATTTTTTCAGCGCTTTTTAATTTTTCAAAGTAGGCATAGCCTTCTGTTCCTTTTTTCTCTGTTGTAAATACGACACCGGTGGTTTCAAAATCTCTTCCATTGGAACTTTTTTCAACTTCAAAGCGATCGGCCGTTTCATTTTGCGCAATGCTCCATTCCAGTGTGATACGATCTTTGTTCTTATTGCCATTAAAGCTGATCCATTTTACCGGGAGTGTGCCCGTGATCACTTCACCTGTTTTACAGGCATTGTTTACTGAAACAGGCGTCAAGAACGCACTCATATACATCCGGATGCCATTGATACCATCAAACTGCAGGTTACTGAATTCATGATTACCTACATAAAACACCAATCCGCCAGCACCTGTTTTTATTTTAGAAACACTCGCGCCAATCGCATTGTTGTTTCCACCGGTACCCGCAGCATGGTTATGTTCCTCGTTGATACCAGAGCTTATTGTCCAGTTCCTGAACGTGCCATTACGGCTTGCATTATAAGCTCCCTGGAATTGAGAGAAACTAAGATCGGCATTGGGGTAGCTAAGGTTTGTGCCGATGTTTGCATTTAATGAAGTGACGCCACCTGTTGTTTGAAAACGGCCAAGATCATTGTTCTCATAATTAAGAATAGCGGCACACTGAGCAAGGAAATTTCCACCATATTCTACAAAACGACGGATGGCTGTGATCGTAGCGTCAATGGTTGGTCCTGTAAGATCATTATGTGGTTCGCTGGCAAACGTAAAACATTTAGCAAGCAGGTCAGTGCCGGTTGAAAGGGCATAATTTTCAGTAGGGATCTTGCAGGCGGTCATATAATTCACATGTATCTGTTGATTTCCGCCATCGGTAAGGATCGCGGCTTTTGGTTTGAAGCCGGTCATATCATAACGGATATCAACCGATGCTACATCTTCTGACAACCTGAACAACCTGGGCCTGTTAGTACCCGCCAGGTTATGGGTAGTATAAAACTCGTCGATCAATGCAGTAACGCCTGCAGTATCTGCAGCATCAACTACAAAAGGACCTGCGATAAAATTTCTTGTAACTGATCCGGCAACATAAGCGGGTTTTATTTGTTCGGCATTGCCGCTGAAATCAGCTTCGTCTTTTGCTTTACCGGTTTTGATCACCCATTTCAATTTCACATTATGGTTAAGCAAATGAACGATCATGCCATATGCATTCAGGTTAAAATCACCGACACCGATAGCATTATTTGTTTGCAGGTTATTGTCCATAGGGATCACATAACTGCCAGCCGGTAATGTTTTAAGATTGGCAAAAGGAGTGGGAATGTCTTGCGCCTTTGGCTTTACAATGCCAAAGAATAATACACATACAACAAGTAGAGTTCTTTTCATTTTCTTAGGGTTTGAATTAGAATCGGGGTTTAACCCACAGAAATATTGGATGAAAAGTTTCTCAGGATGTCAGGATAATAAAAGAAGCGGCTTTTGCCAGCTTATTGAACAACCATACTTGTTAAGGGAATTAAACCAAGGTGGGGCGGTACGGTTGTCTTAGTAGTTTTACGTGGATAGTTGGTATTTTCCGAACGAGAACAAACGTAATAATTGATCTTTTTACGTGCAAGTCTTTCGTAAAATTTTTTTTACGACAATCTTAATCCGTTCATTCACAGATGGAAGTAAATATACTATGCGAGGGGATTGTATAGTATTTATTCGTTCTCGTCGATTTTCTCATCCACCGCATTGGCTAACATAGATGGAGTCATTTTCTTAAGAGGATTTCTGCGGTTCTCTTCATATTCCTTGCGGCGATTGATAATATCAATGCATTCAAAAATAGCGGTAACAAAAGAAGAGGCATCTGCTTTGTCTTTGCCGGCAATATCAAATGCTACTCCATGATCAGGTGAAGTTCTTACAGCGGGGAGACCGGCTGTAAAATTCACGCCTTCACCAACAGCCAGCGCTTTGAAAGGGATGAGGCCCTGGTCGTGATACATGGCCAATACAGCATCAAAACGTTCAAAACTCCTGCGGGCAAAAAATGCATCGGCACTGTAAGGTCCCACAACAAGCATATTATTATTCTTGGCTTCTTTGATAGCCGGTTTGATGATCGTTTCTTCTTCATTTCCTATCAAACCTTCATCACCGGCATGCGGGTTCAATCCCAACACAGCGATACGCGGCTTGTCAATAGCAAAATCCTTTTGCAAACTTTGATGGATGATATTCAGCTTGCTTATGATCTTTTCTTTGGTAATATGTTTTGCTATTTCTGCAACAGGAATATGTTCTGTAAGCAGGGCAACACGGAAATTACCGGCACATAACATCATTGCAACATCGGGAACGCCAAACATAGCTTTCAGGAAAGGAGTGTGGCCGGTATGGTTGAATTCTGCAGATTGAATATTTTTTTTATGAATTGGGGCCGTTACTAACCCGTCGATCTGTTTTTGTTTCAAGGCTGCAACGGCTGTCTGCAATGAAAGAACAGCATATTTACCTGCAACATCACTGAGCTGACCGGGATTGATCACCACTTCTTCTTCCCAGCAATTGAAAAGATTTACCTGTTTATTGTTGATGCGGCTGAACTCTTTTGTGCTCTGGTAATTAAAATTGAGTTCAGGGATAGATTTTTTATAGAAGTTGATCGCTTTATTGGATGCAAAGATGACGGGTGTACACTGTTCTAAAATGCGGTTATCGGAAAAAGTTTTAATGATCAGTTCAATGCCAATGCCATTAAGATCGCCGCAGCTGATGCCTATAACAGGTTTTGTATTCATGTAGTAAAAATAATGAATTCAGTTTGTTTCGGTTTCGCAGCGTAATAACCGTGCCACGGCTTAACCGTGGCACGGTTATCTCATCCCGTCACAAATATCATTTCTCATCTCAAACAAAACCAAGGGGAAAACACCAAAGAATTACCGTTTTATTCTGCCAATACAAGCTGAAACCCTCAGTATTGGGCAAAAAAAACCGGGCCATCGGCCCGGTTTGGTCACATTTTATGAGTGGTTTATTTCTTGATCACTTTACGGGTTATCGTTTCTGCTTTATTCCTCACCTGGAGTATATACATACCGGGAGCAAGACCGCCGGTATTTTCAAGACTTAAGCTATTCATACCGCTGTAAACAGTATAGCTTTTTTCTCTCGCCACTTTACCGATCATATCAATAAGCACCACATCGATCTTGCCATCCGAAGAAGTAGTGATATCAAATTGCAGTTCATTGCTGAACGGGTTAACTACATTGGCAATGCCAAATTGATTTTGTGAATTGCTCAATTGTATGATCCGTGATTGTTTTGTTCTTGCATTTTTACTTACCATGGTGATGCGGTACCAGGCTCTTCCAGTCAACCTTGTTGGGTCAACAAAAGAGTAATAATTCACTTCCGTTCGCGGGTTATTATTTCCATCCACTGTTGCAATACGGGTGAAGTTCACTCCATCAGTACTTCGCTCCACATCAAAATGAACAGGTTCATTTTCCAACGATGTGCTCCATGAAAGATGAGCGTATTCATTGACCAGTTTGCCGCTAAAAGAAATAATATCTGTTTTTAGCGCTATACCACAATCAACCACATTAAGCGTGATGATATTGACCACATCAGTTGCCTGGCATGAGCTGCTTCCAAGGTTAGCTGGGGTAGTAGCCACGATCATTCTATACAGATCGGCACTATCAGCCGGTGTGGTATTAGCAGGTGGAATATCATAATGCACTACATATTCCCATGCTGTTCCATTCCAGAAAGGAGAGGTGGGGCCGAGGTTGGCGGTTATATCAGTCCAGTTAGCGCCGCCATCTGTACTTCGCTGCCATTTATAATAAGTATAGTTCTCATAACTTGAGCGCACCGTGTCATAGATCCTTAATGTATTCGAATCACAAACAGTTGGCAACAGCGATGGCGAGTAGGTCATCATCGGCACACAACTCGATACAACAATATCATCAATCGCCCAGTCATTACCACCACCTCCGGGGGCGTTGTTACGGATAACCAGTTCAAAGCTTGTTTGCGTAGCTTCTGTTTTATAAACAAAACCTCTTTTCACCCACCTATTCATGGAATCGGAACCTGTTTGTGTGATACCCACGCCCGTTCCATAATAAGGAATATTACCTGTTGAATAATAATCCTGGCCATTGATCTGGAAGGCAAGGTTAGGTTGAACACCTGATGAGTCATTTGTCGCGAAAGGCAGGTAACTGCTACCATTAGTTCCGGTACCAGGGGCCGTGCCTGCGCCATTTCCCAACGAATCGCAACCGCATTTATAGCAAATATTTTTTAACCAGGCAGAGATCTCATAGTAGGTATTTGGGCAAAGACCCGTGATGGTTGATCTGAATGCTGTATCCGTTTTGTAAGCAGCATTTACCACCAGCATATAGCCGCATGGGTTAGTGCCGGGTGTGATCGCCTGGTTGATATCACAAGGCGGATTTCCTTTTGCACTATTGGTAGCACCTGTATGATCACCGGTTATATCCCATAAATTAAATACACGGTTGGGTACAGAACCAGTTTTAGGAAAGGTATTAGAAGTGGTATAGGTCGCACTTGTGTTATTGGTAATTCCATAATAATAATCCTGCGGTCCGCCACCTGTTGCAAAGTTTGCAAAAGTGTAACTGGGCACAGCGCTGGATGCGGTCTTGTTTCTTGCATGCGGTAAGGAACCGGATGGAGCTCCAAAAGTTCCATCATTTTCTATTCCTACACGATTGACTGTTGATACAGCGTTTGCACACAATCCCGGGCTTATATACACAACCAGGCTATCATTCTTCAATGAAAGCATTTTCATGTTCGCTCCATCCTTATAAGTGAACACACCACCGCCCCAGTTGATCTTTGTATCATATGCAGCATATACCTGCACCTGGTAGGTGGCCATTACAATATAGGTGCTGCCATAAAACCTGGGGAATGAAGTATTCTGAATAGTTGTTCCCCTGTAGTCGGCAGTAGCGTACCGGCCAATATGTATTCGTATAGCAGTGTCAAGATTGCTGAGGGCTGTTAAAGTACCTGCATCCGAATCATAACTATCTGTAAATGCTTTATAGACCTTTCCTTCGTTTGTTTTTGTGGCCAATGTAACGGGTTCATAGGTAAGACCCTTGTTATGTTCCAGTGTATCATAATAGGCAACACTATCAATGCTTCCTGAGCGGATGACCAATGTGGCTCTTATCTCGAGAATATCTCCCGGTTCAACGCTTCCTCCCGTTGTGCCTTTGGTTATGTTGACATAACTCTTACTCACTTCCACTTGTGCTGACGAAGTTGTGGCAGGATTAGTGATACAAATATTGAATCCCATATTCGATCCACCGGGGCTCGCTACAGGTGAATAGATACGGATATAATATGTGTTTCCAACTGTTAAGCCTGTTCCACCTGGTAAAAGATTAAGCGTGCCTGCTGTACCGCTGATACATGCTACTGAAGTAAATGCGCCACAGGTGCCGGATAATATTTGGATATAAGCTGTTCCCAAACCACTACCGATACTACTCAATGAAATAGTAGGGAACGCGGATTGAGCGACAAATGAGTACCATACATCAGCGCCGGGTGTTCCGCTACAGGTGCTCGATACAGATGGACTGGAGCTTGTTGCATAAGCTAATGTTCCGGCTATATTAATACAGGAAGTAGCAGAAGAAAGAGAAGTGGCGCCCGAACAATTGTCGTTTGTCGGTGGCCCTGGATCGGTGATACAAATATCAAAATTTCCAAGTGTGGCAGGAATAGGATTGTTTGTAGAAAATACTCTTATATAATAAGTATTACCTATTGTCAGAGTAGGACTAACACTCGGACTTGCGTTGCCACAAAATACAGAGCTACCTGCACAGCTACCTGAAAAAATTTCTATTTTAGGAGAAGTGAAGTTAGCTCCAACATTGTTTAAGGTTATTGTAGGATTGGTTGATTGTGCTACAAAAGAATACCAGACATCATATTTAACAGCAGATGGACCGCCTCCGCAACCAGTAGAACCCGAAGTTACGGTAGAGCCCACTGTAGTTCCGGTAGTATAGGAACATGTAAACCCTGAGGTTAACATGATCGCTCCGGCACACAGATCATTTACAACTCCTGTATGTGTCACACAAATATTAAAAGCACCATTGTTTAACACACTGCTTCCAACATTTGAAACACGCACATAATAAGTATTACCAACGGTTAATGATCCCTGGGTTATCGTGGTTGTTCCGCAAGCAACCGAGGTTAATGTTCCGCATGTGCCGCTATATAACTGAATTGCTGAAGAAGTAATACCAGCTCCCAAACTGCTGATGGTAATTGTTTCAGTAGTGCTTACGGCAACGAATTTGTACCAGGCATCATAATGAGGATTCACGGGCTCACAACCTGCAGGCAATCCTGCAGTCACTGTTGCCCCTACTAATGTTCCTGCTGTATTTGAACAGGCATTACCGGAAACCAAGGATACAGCGCCAGCGCAATCATCATTCGGCAATGAATAGTTGGTGACACAAATATTAAAGGTATTGGATGCGCTATTGTTATTTGGATCGAGATACACTCTTACATAATAGGTATTACCAACGGTAAGGCCGGTAGCCGTAACAGAGGAAGCACCACATGTTACCGATACAAGTGAACCGCATGTTCCTGAAAATACTTGTATCCGTGAATTGGCGGGAGCAGAAGATAATAAGACAGTACTGGTTGTTGTGGCTGCAACAAAACTATACCATACATCATTTCGGCTATCCACACCACAACCAAGTGATGCAATAGTTGTGTAGGTGGCACCCACCAATGTTCCTGCTGTATTGACGCAGGAAGAACCCAGTGTTAATGAAATGGCCCCGGTGCATTCGTCATTTGCGGGTCCGGTATGTGTTACGCAGATATTGAAATCCGCCACTGTACCTAAACCAGTCGGATTAGTATTGAGATTGGCTACTCTTACATAATAAGTATTACCGATGGTTAATCCTGCTTGTGTAATAGTGGTGGTGCCGCAAGCGACCGAGGTCAGCGATCCGCATGTTCCGCTATATAATTGTATGCGTGGATTGGTAATATTAGCTCCCAAACCACTTATTGTTACTGTTTCTGTAGTGGTGGCGGCAACAAATGAGTACCACACATCATAGTGGGTTCCTACTGGTTGGCAACCGGCAGGTAAACCTGCTGTAGCACCGGAAAGGTTCAACGTTCCTGCTGTATTAATACAGGAAGTATATGAAGTTAAACTCACAGCGCCGGCACAGTCATCATTCGTGGGGCCTGTATGTGTAACACAAATATTAAAAGTACCCGTGCTGTTATTCTGGCTATACACACGGATAAAATAAGTATTACCTGGAATAAGACCGGTAGCGGCTATTGAAGAGTTACCACAGGCTACTGATACAAGTGAACCACAAGAACCTGAGAAGAGTTGTAATCTTATCTGGTTAGGATAGGATGACATGGTAATGCTGTGATTTGTTGCCACCGCTACAAAACTATACCACACGTCGCTTTTGTTGGTTGCACCGCAACCTGTAATAGGAGGAGTGTAAGTTGCTGCATTTAGTGTGCCCGCTGTGTTGATACAGGAAGTAGAAGAAGTTAATGCAATCGCGCCAATACATTCATTGTTGGCTGGTTGAGCAAATATTCTGGTAGAAAATAAAATAAGCCCGCCTAAAAAAAATAAAGCCTTTAGTTGTGGCCGTAAAAGAAATTTCATGCTGCCGGTGGTTTTTCGGATGATGGATTAGTAACAAAGTAAGAGTATGCCCCTACAATAAACAATAGCACTTCCACTTAAATATTGTAAGGGTTTTTACTATTTAAAATTGGCCAGAACTACTTAGGTTCTGATAAGGAATTATAAATAGGTTTGCTTTCTAAATCCTTGAAGAACCATGTTACGAACCACCATCAAGCTCACTGCAGCGCTTTTGCTATTCACTACATTGACCAACAAACTAATTGCACAAGCAGATTGCAACGGGGCGTCTCCGCTCACACCTGATGTTAATTGTACAGCCATTACCGGAAATTTAAAAGATGCCGCTGGTATCACCAGTGCAACGCAACCTATGTGCGGAGGCACTACCGCATATGGTAAATGGTATAAATTTTCATCGCTGTCATCTGTAACAATTACCATTAACGGCTTTGGCTCTAATATCAACGGAGCCTATGTTCCCTACCTGCAGCTATTGTCAGGTGATTGCACAGGCACATTAACCTCGATTGCTTGTACACAGGCAAGTGGAGGCACCGCGACGATCACACAAACAGGATTATCGCCGAGTACTACTTATTATGTTCGTGTATATACAACAACCCAGGCAACCGGTAACCCGGCCAACAAATGGAATTTTGATATATGCCTCCAGGCAGCGCCTAATGATGACTGCGCGGGAGCAGTTACACTTACTAATGCTACAACTTATAATACAGGATCTGTTTGGATCGCGACTGCAAGCAGTGGCATCCCGGCTGGATGTTCTACCGGTGATCCCGATGATGATGTTTGGTTCAAGTTTACTCCTGCCGCCACTATCCTTAATGTGGATCTGTCAGCAATTGGATCAAATCTTTCAACATCTGGTGCAAGGCTTCAGCTTTTTTCCGGAACCTGCACAGGCTTAACATCAGTTGCTTGCGGCACCACAAGTCTTGCTGCAACTGTAACCAGTGGCACTCCATATTATATAAGAGTTTATTCTGCCGGCACTGGTTCAATAGGCGGAACCGTTACGGGTTCTGCATTTTCTATTACCGCTACAGCTACTTCACCACCTGCAAATGATGAATGTAGTAATGCAACAACACTTACGAATGGCGCAACGAATAATGCAGGAACGGTTTGGGCCGCAAGTGCAAGCGCCGGCATACCCGTTGGTTGTTCAACAGGCACACCCGATGATGATGTATGGTATGTGTTTACTCCTTCGGCAACTAACCTGAATGTTTCATTGTCGGCAATAGGTACCAACCTTTCTGCTTCTGGCACAAGAGTTCAGCTCTTTTCAGGTTCTTGTGCAGGATTAACATCTGTTGCTTGTGGCACTGCTGGTATTGTAGCAACGGTTACAGCCGGTGTTCCATATTATATCAGGGTATATTCTGCGGGAGCTGGCTCAATCGGAGGCGTGGCATCGGGTTCCGCGTTTTCTATAACTGCTACTGCAGCTGCTTCACCTGCAAATGATGAATGTGCAGGTGCAACCACTCTTACAAATGGTTCAGCCACTGCCGGAACAGTTTGGCTGGCTACAACAAGTAATAGCATTCCTGTTGGTTGTGCAACAGGCACACCTGATGATGATGTATGGTATAAGTTTACACCTTCATCTAATGTATTGACTGTATCATTATCAGCAATAGGCACGAACCTGTCAACATCAGGAACAAGAATGCAGCTTTTTTCCGGCACCTGCGGAACATTAACATCTATCGCATGTGCCAGAACTAAAATTGTCAGTAATGTTACCAGCGGTGCTACTTATTATATAAGAATATATTCAGCAGGCGCCGGTGCTATCGGCGGTGTTGCATCTGGCTCAGCATTTAGTATCACTGCAAGTGCTACAACACCAACCACTGTAACAGGTGGACGTATGAAAGAAGTCTATCAGCAAACAACACTATCAGGCGCTAATATTATTGCCGACCCATGGGAAGTAACCTATGGCCAGGATGGTTACTTATGGATCACTGAAGCAAAAGGCTATAAAGTGTATAGGATGGATCCTAATAGTGGCGAAAAAATAACGGTGTTGGATGTGTCGCAGGGAAGTACATTCTTTACTACACCTGAGGACCAGGCCTTCAATGCGCAGTTTGATATTAATACCAACAACCCGCAAGGTGGATTTGCAGGACTTGCGTTGCATCCAAACTTTATGCACCCGTCAACACCTCAGAATTTTGTGTATGTTTCTTATGTACACAGTTATGATGGTGGTGCTGCGCCCACAGGAAGATTTTATACTAATCGTGTAGTAAGATTTGAATACAACCCGGCAACTGAAAAGCTGCAATCACCTGTATCATTATGTGATACATTGCCCGGAAGTAATGACCATAATTCACAAAGAATGATCGTTGCTCCTGTTGGCGGAACTTATTACTTGTTCTATGCATCAGGTGATATGGGCTCGGGACAATTTGATAACCGCACCAGACCTCAGAAAGCACAGATCGCAGGTTCTTATGAAGGAAAGATCTTACGCTTTAATCTTGACACTACTGGTCTTGGCACATGGATACCCAGTGATAATCCTTTTGGAGCGAATAGCGCAGTGTGGTCCACAGGCATACGAAATAACCAGGGATTTGCTTATGACCCGGCAACAGATCATTTATACGGTTCTTCACATGGGCCATACAGTGATGATGAAATAAACATTATTGAAAAGGCAAGAAACTATGGTCACCCATTGGTGATAGGTTATGCAGCGGATAGTAACTATGATGGATCAAGTGCCGGAGCCAATACAACTTCAAGCTGCCCGATCATCGTTCATGAAGTTGATAATGCCGCCGCGATCGGGGCCTCTTATAAGGATGCACTGTTCTCAGCTTATCCAACTACAAAAGCAAACATCAATAATATTTATTTGACCAATCCCGGCAATGGCGGATGGCCTTCAGAAGGATGGTCGGGAATGGACATTTATAAAAACACATTTATACCCGGTTGGAAAAATTCACTTGTCGTAAGCTCATTGAAGTGGGGACGGGTGCTAAAGATCAAACTAAATAATACCGGCGATACTGTTATTAAAACTGCCGGTTACGATACGGTAAGTTATTTTGGTAGCACCAATCGTTTCAGGGATGTTGCATTTGGCCCGGGAGGAAAGGACCTGTTTGTAGTGATGGAAAGATCAACAACAAGTTCTGGCCCAAGCGCCGGTAACCCGATCGTTCCTGCCTGCGCGGGTTGCGTACAGAAATATTCATTCCTTGGTTATAGTGATGTGTCGGGCAAGAGTTCGATCCCGACATCAATAGATGTTACGGCAGGAACTGCTAATAGTTGTGCGCAGGGCACCACGGTGACCATTGATGATATCAATAACAATCTATGGGTGCCCATTACCGGGCCCGATGGAAATATTATGGCCGAAATAAAAGCCAATGGACAGAATCTCGGCACTATCACATCTTCTTTCTATACTAATGGAGGATCGTTGAGACAAAAGTCGGGTGTTCGTTACCTGGATAGAAACCTCACCATCACACCGGCGGTGCAGCCTTCATCACCAGTGGCTATCAGGTTATATTTTTCAAAAGCGGAATTTGATGTGCTTGACGCAGATCCATTAAGTGGTATTAGTGATATAAGTGGCCTGAAGATATTAAAGAACAACGATGCTTGCGGAGCCAGTTTTAATGGAGCCGCCACATTGGTTGTGCCACAGTATGCAGAAGCACATGGAACGAATGGATATGTGTTGCAGGCAAATATTTCTGGTTTTTCTTCTTTCTATTTTGCAAGCCAGAATATTGCATTGCCATTGACACTGCTTTCATTCAAAGGCAACTTACAAGGATCGGCAGCATTGCTGCAATGGCAAACAGAAAATGAAATCAACACCTCTCATTTTGAACTGGAAAGAAGTGTTGACGGCCGCAACTTCAGCGCCATTACAACAAAAGCCGCTGCAGGCAGTTCGGCAACGAAGATAAATTATACGCATGCCGATAATGATGTTGCAAACCTCGGTACAACGGTTGTTTATTACCGGTTGAAGATGGTTGATGGCAATGGTTCCTTCACGTATTCAAACATTATCAGCATTACACTGCCTTCTATCGTTGGCCAGGTGATCGTATATCCTAACCCTGTTGAAAAAGAAACAAGGGTTACGATCAATGCTATCGTTGCAGGAAAAGCAAAATGGACATTGGTTGATAATAACGGTCGCGTGCTTATGCAAAACAATAAAGATCTCGTAAAAGGTTATAACGAGATACAGGTTGACATGGGCAAATTAGCAGCCGGCGTTTATTACATCAGTGTTTCCGGTGCTGGTGTGGATGAAAAAATAAAAGTTCAAAAGAGATAGCCCTCTAACTACAACCCAATAAATTCTTCTAATCCCTTTTCTCCTTCTCATAGGAGAAAAGGGATTTTTTCTTAGTATATCTACCAGCTTGTAAAAAGCTGATGGGGTATAAATTAAAAATAAATACTGTGGATAAGTGCCGGAGATTTACACTTGTTTCGTTTTGTGTGGAGCCGTACTTTTAGTTCATAAAAATCTACCCTATCATGAAAACACACATCACCCTTTTGGCTATTGCTGCTGTTGTTATAAACACGGCATGGATAGCCCCCACATCATCAGCCGTTATTGCAAAAGAAGCAAAGGTTAGTACTGCTATTGATCCCGGCTTTGACTTTTTCAGAGTGCATCGCCAGGGAAAAAATGGTGCTACTGCAACCTGGGGACTTACTTCAAATAGCGGCGTCACCGGATTTTTGTTGGAGAAAACGTATGAAGATCCAACTGACCAGTATGCTTATTGGGAAAACGTAGCGACTTTGCCAGCCACCGGTGAAAGGTCATACAAGCATACCGATCCAGGTGTATATGCTGGCTACATCACTTATCGTTTAACCGCTTATTCAACTGATGGGAGAACCGTTTCCACCGCAATGGTTACTCTTCGAATTAATAACTAAAATAAATAAAGATAGATGGCTGTGAGGGAGTGTTTTCATCACAGCTATCATTTGATATTTGTTTTCCACCCCGAACCGAACAGTGTTTTTTAGGAAGAAAACAAATCCCTATGAAAAAAACTCTACACTTATTTTTCATCATCTTACTGAGCTGTCCGCTGTTTATGACAGCGCAGATCACTGCGCCGATCATCAAGGCGAGGTTTGGTGTAGATGGAGAATTGCGAACAAACTTCTTCCCTCCGGGTATCACCGGTAACGATGACTGGTTCAATAACGGAACAGCCGGGGTTGGAGAGTTTGTGATAGATAGCACGGGTGCTGCTGCTATCATTGCCGGTTACAATTCCGATGTCGCTCCATGGACAAAAAGAATGGCTTCTTTTTACCGCACAATGAGCAGGCCGCCTTTCAGTATTGTCGGAAACCGTCTTTGGCTCGATGCCATTTATGTGAGAGACTATCACGGCACGGACACTACGGTTTTTGTTAATGGTTCCAATAAAAATGGAATGAGCCCTGCCGACTGGGCAGGTGGCATACAGGGGGTTCCCGACAAGAACGATATTTTGGATATGATGGTTCACGTGAGAAGAGCCGGCCCTAACCCAACCGACTCATTATGGATGTTTGGTGGTATATCACTGGATAACATTACCGGTAACAGGTACTTTGATTTTGAAATGTACCAGACCGATATTTATTATGATCGTCCATCCGGAAAATTTTACGGCTATGGTGCAAACGCAGGTCATACTGCCTGGCTTTTTGATGCTGCCGGTAACATAACAAGACCCGGAGATATTATTTTCAGTGGAGAATTTCAAAGCGGTTTACTAACAAACATTGAAGCAAGGGTATGGGTCAGTAGATCAGACTGGCAAACTATTGTGCCTGCCGGGTTTAATTATAGTGGTTTTTTTGATGGAGCTTCTTCCGGCTCCACTTATGGTTATGCGAGTATAGCACCCAATACCACGGGAATTTTTTATACCGGTTTGGGAAGCGCTCTTAATGCATGGTCGGGACCTTTTGGTCTCGTGTTACAGGATAACAGCCTTGCTTTTGTTAACCCTGCCCCAGCCTCAACCACCAACGGAAAATATTTGGCCCAACAGTTTATCGAGTTTTCGGTTAACCTGACAAAGTTGGGATTGGACCCTGTTACATTATTAGGTGGAGATATTTGTGGAGCACCTTTTAATCGTATCGTTGTCAAAACCCGTTCTTCTAACTCTTTTTCGGCAGAGTTAAAAGACTTCGTGGCGCCAACGGACCTGTTCCTGGCACCACGGGTTGATATTCTTTCTGAGACGCCGATCATTTGTGATACAGGAAGTATTTCCGAGATACATGTAACAAACCCTGTTCCTACTTCATTTTATCAATGGTCAACATTGAACGGAAATATCGTGGGCGGAACAACGGGCACATCGATCGTTGTGGATACGCCGGGTACCTATATTGTTACTCACTACCTGCAGGCAGGCTGCTCTCCATATGCAGCCGATACGATCACGATCGGACGCTTTTCGCTTTGCGAAGTGTTGTCAAATAATCTAATTGATTTCAGAGGCACATTACATAATGACCAGTTACAGCTGGGCTGGAAAGTGTTGAACAATCAATATGTCCAGCATTTTGTCATCGAAAGAAGTTTTAATGGATTTAGCTATACAGCAATAACCCAAATGTTGAGAGACGACTCGCAACAATCGTCAACAGTAACCTATTCTTATAATGATAATGCTGTTCCTTTAAAAGGCCGAACGGTTTATTATCGTATCAAGATGACTACGGTAACAAATAGCACCGTTTACAGCAATATTGTAAAAGTGGTCATTCCTGGCACAGGAAAAAGTGAAGTAACTGTAGTGCCAAACCCTGTAAGGGATGCTATGCAGGTACAAGTAAACTCTTTTGCAGAGAATGCTGTTCGCATCAGTTTGATCGACCAATCAGGCAAACTTGTTTACCTGTCAAATACAACTGTGCAGAATGGCTATAATGTGATACCTGTAAATGGTCTTTCGAATCAACCACCGGGAGTCTATATGGCAATTGTAACTGTAGGAGCTGATGTTTTCAGACAAAAAGTAATTATTGTTAAATAACAAGTGGAGGATTTTATTTTAAACCCGTCCGCCAGCTGGCGGACGGGTTTTTGTTTTACAGAGAACTTGCGTCATTCAGCTATTTTTGCAGATAGATGTACACGCTAAAAAAATCATTAGGGCAGCATTTTTTGAAAGATGAGAATATCTGTCGCAAGATCGTGTTGGCTTTGCAGGAGCATTCCTTTAGCCAACTATTGGAGGTGGGTCCGGGAGGAGGCGCATTAACAAAACACCTGCTGCAAATAGAAAAAATTGATTTTAAAGCCGTAGAGGTGGATGATGAGAAAGTGGAGTATTTATTAAAAGCCTATCCGCAGCTACAGGGAAAGCTGATCCACCAGAGTTTTTTGGATGCTGAAAAACCGTTTGAAGGAAAGTTCACTGTTGTTGGAAACTTTCCTTACAACATTTCCTCGCAGATATTGTTTAAGATACTTGACTGGAAAGATGATGTGGAATCTATGGTGGGGATGTTTCAAAAAGAGGTAGCGCAAAGAGTAGCGGCAAAAGAAGGCAATAAAGTGTATGGTGTGTTAAGTGTGCTGATCCAGGCTTTTTTTGAGGTGGAATATCTTTTTGATGTGCATGAGAAATGTTTTCAACCACCACCAAAAGTGAAAAGCGGTGTAATACGGTTGTTGCCCAGGAAAGAAATCCCTGCTATGCGAAGTGAAAAAGATCTTTTCCTCCTGGTGAAAACGGCCTTCAATCAAAGAAGAAAAACATTACGCAATGCGGTAAAGGGGTTATTCGACGCGGAAGTTTTAAAAGATAAAATATTTGATAAAAGGGCAGAGCAATTGCCGGTAACAGAATTGGCAGCGCTTACATTTAAAATGTCCACAAGGACTTCTTTGGAGAAATGAGAAAAGTAATTATAACAGGTAACGCACATGAGTATTTGGCAAACCGATTAAGCCAGCATGGTTTTGATGTCATGTACATGCCGTCTATTTCCTATGAAGAATTAATGCCGATCATTCATGAAGCAGAAGGATTGATATTAACGACAAGGATAAAAGTTGACAAGGCCCTGCTTGATAATGCAACAAGTTTGAAATGGATAGGGAGATTGGGCAGTGGCATGGAACTGATCGATGTAGCTTATGCCGAAAGCAGGGGTATTAAATGTGTAAGCAGCCCGGAGGGTAACCGCAATGCAGTGGCAGAGCATTCGCTTGGTTTATTATTGAACCTGCTCAATAATATTTCCAGTTCAAGAGAAGAAGTGAAAAACGGTTTATGGAAAAGAAATGAGAACAGGGGTGTGGAGCTCGATGGAAAAACAGTTGGTATTATTGGTTATGGTAATACAGGAAGCAGTTTTGCCCGTTTATTGGTCCCGTTTAATGTTACGGTATTAGCTTATGATAAGTATAATGCAGGCTTTGGAAAAGGAGCAGTAAAAGAAGCGAGCCTCGACCACTTGTGTCGTTATTGTGATGTGCTTAGTTTTCATGTGCCGCTCACGGAAGAAACACATCATATGGCCAATGCATCTTTTTTTAATGCGCTGGAAAAAAAGCCCTGGTTGCTGAATACTTCAAGAGGAAAAGTATTCGATACAAAGGCGCTTATCGATGGATTAAAGAAGAACAGGATTTCGGGGGTAGGGTTGGATGTGCTGGAAAACGAAAAGTTGGAAACATATAGTGCAGAAGAAAAGGAACAAATTGATTGGTTACTAGAGCAGCCCAATGTGATCATTACGCCACATATTGCGGGCTATAGTCATGAGGCATTTTTAAAAATGACCAAAGTATTATTGGAGAAATTGGGTCTTGATTAAGTATGCTGATGGGCATAGGAATTTTTCTATTGCCATTCTTTTTGGCTGTAATTCAATAGATAAAAAGAGTTTTTTTTAGGGATTTCTTTCCTATCTTTATAGTTCAATAATGCAACGCTTCACAGTAACTCTGTCGGGGCGTTGTTATTTTTTTCATTTAATGTAAAAACGGAGGATATCATGAGTGGTATTCAGTATGTGACAAAAGACACATTGGAGCAAATGAGAGCGGAATTGCAGCGGATGAAAGCAGTGGATCGTCCTGCAGCCAGCCGTGCTATTGCAGAAGCAAGAGAAAAAGGAGACTTAAAAGAAAATGCAGAATACGATGCGGCCAAAGAGGCGCAGGGCCTCCTTGAGGCCAAAATTGCTGCAATGGAAGGCTCGATGGTTAATATCAGGGTGCTTGATGAATCAAGTATTGATACCAGCAAAGTTTCTATTCTTACGAAAGTGAAGCTGACAAATCTTAATACCAAAAAGCAAGTTATCTATCAATTGGTGAGTGAGCAGGAAGCTGATCTGAAAGCAGGAAAAATATCCATTACTTCTCCTATCGGGAAAGGAATACTGGGTAAGCAGCCAGGTGACACAGCAGAAGTGCAGGCGCCTGCCGGTGTGCTGAAATTTAAAATAGAAGAGATAACTGCATAACCATGTCTGGCGGTCCCCGTCTGACATGGTTATTTCAAGCCCCTGCAAACGCAGGGGTTTTTTATGTCTGACCGTCCCGGTCTGACATAAAAAGACTCTAATTTTACCTATGTTCCGCCGCATCAAATACTTTTTACTTTCATGGTGGGCCAAAAAAACAGGTGGTATGACAATATTTTCAAAGATCATAGCAGGAGAGATACCTTCTTATAAAATAGCAGAGAATGAAAAGTTCTTTGCCTTTCTCGATATTTTTCCATTGAGAGAAGGACATGTTTTAGTGGTGCCCAAGACAGAAGTTGATAACCTGTTTGATCTGCCAAAAGAGTATTTACAGGAAATGCTGGTGTTTGCACAACCGATCGCCAAAGCCATTGAGCAAACATTTGATTGCAATCGTTGTGGTATAAGTGTGGTGGGTTTGGAAGTGCCACATGCGCATATCCATCTTATCCCGATCAACTCAGCCAATGACCTGAATTTTACACAGGCAAAACCAAAAGCATCTGATGAAAATTTGAAAAAAGTGCAGGAAAGGATATTAGCTGCTTTATAAGCTATCGCTTCAAAATACGTTGCGGGTTCTTTTTGATAAAATCATCCC
>DASVNY010000774.1:0-3544 GCA_036383615.1 Chitinophagaceae bacterium | reverse complement strand
TATCATTTCCGGTACTCAAGTGCTTATACGCTTCGCCGTACTTGTTTTGTGCTTTTTGCAAATGATCGCCTACATCCTGCAAGTTGGCGATAAAGCCCACGAACTTATCATACAACTTAGCGCCACGTTCGGCGATCTCGTTGGCGTTCAGATTTTGGTATTCCCGTTTCCAGAGGTCGGCTATCAGTTTTAAGGAAGTGATGAGGTTGGTGGGGCTTAGTAATAATATTCTTTTATCATAAGCATAATTCCAGAGTTCCGGGTCGGCCTGTAGTGCTGCGATGTAAGCCGGTTCGCTGGGAACAAATAGCATCACAAAATCAAGTGTTTTGCTGTAATCATCATATCCTTTGGCGCTAAGAGTTTGGATATGTCTTTTTATAGATGAAACATGTTCATTCAGCTCTTTCATCCGGGTAGCTTCGTCTGCTGCATCCACACAGCGGGTGAAGGCATTGAGCGATACTTTTGAATCGATGATCACATGGCGATTGTCAGGGTACTTGATCACCGCATCCGGCCGCATCTTTTTGTCTTCTGCTTCTGAGCGTAGCGGGTTACCCTGTTCATCGTATAACTGGTATTCCATAAAATACTCCCGGCCCTTTACCAAGCCGGAGCGTTCCAAAATATTTTCCAGGATCATTTCGCCCCAGCCACCCTGTGTTTTCGATTCTGATTTCAAGGCACGGGTAAGGTTGTTGGCTTCCTCACTGATCTTACGATTCAGCTCCGCCAGTTCTTTCACCCGTTCGCCCAGGGAGAAGCGCTGTTGCGATTCTTTTTGATACACTTCTTCCACCTTGGTTTTAAACTCGGTAATGTTTTTGCCCAGCGGCTCCAGTATCCCGTTCAGGTTGGCTTTATTGAGCTCGGTGAATTTTTCGGTCTTTGTTTCCAGAATGCGATTGGCAATGTTCTCAAACTCCAGGTTGAACTTTTTGTTCAGGGTTTCTAGTTCTTCTTTCTGCGTAGCCTGTTTCTCCTGCAGAGCTTTGTTGTTGGCGGTTTGGGTGGCAAGCTGCTGTGAAATAGTTATAAACTCCTGCTTTAATGATTGCAGTTCTTCTTTCAGTGTTTCTGCGACCTTCTGTTTATCTTCTATTAGTTGATTAGCCGCTCCCAGTTCAGCCTTAGCACCGGCAAGTAATGCGCCCGACTCTGCAAGTTGTTGTTGAGCGGCTGCATTTTTTTGTTCCCATTCGATGCGGCTTTTTGATTTTGCCAATAACCAACCAATGAGTGCACCGATGACGATACCTGCAAAAAGATATAAGATGATTTCCATGATATAGTATTGATATAATAAGAAGGCCTTCTTGTAGAAGACCTTCACTTAAATCCGCAAGATTAAATTTACTACAAGTTTATAAGCAACTTCTCTAAAGTTTGCTCATAACACAACGGACAAACTTATCCCTCGGTCTTGGTGCCGGCACTTCCCTACAGCAGGATGCAATAGCAGCACGAATTGCCGCTTCTGATTTTAACGGGTATATTTTTTTGATCTTAGCAACCAAATAGTCAACTTCCCACGATTCTTCGCAGGCAAAGAAAAAACGATCTGTATATCTTTTCTTTTTGTTGTCATAATCCGCCCAGCTTTCGCTTAAAATTTTGTCTGGCATGTTTACTGATTTTTAGTTTAGAAATTACATTACCCTTTCGTGAACCCATCCAAATAAAATACTGTGAAAGATTATCCGGTATGGCATTCATTCGAACAGGTTTTACACCCATTCACCTGGTCATAATGTTTCTTTGCTTCTGTTACTGCAGGTTTGCAGCTTGAAAACTCACCCAAATACTTCCTGTTGTCTGAAGAAGGAAGATACCTGCAGTCTTCATCATGCACTTCATGATCTCCGTTGCTCTGGGTATTCTTGTTTACATAATACTTTTTCATACTTAAAAATTTAGTTGCCTAAAAGTATCCGTTGTGTAATGCAAAATTTTACGGGAAACCATCATCACTGTTTTTACAGCTTAAATATTCCGCAATGTTTTAATGGTATGTTGATGGCTCAAAAATGCATTGGCAAAAGCTTCGGCAAATTCGTAATTGCTGAATTCATACTCTTCGTTAAGCCCTGTGGAGGTTTGCAAGGCAATGTTGCCATAACGAACAACAGGTATTTCATAGTTGTCTTTAAACCGCTTATCGGGTGTTCCGTTCTTGTTTACTTTGGCCCATGTGCGGTCGATGATTTTGCTATCGGCAGGTACGGTACCGGTTTCAATAAACCGTACCGGGGAAAAGGTTAATCGCAGTTCGTTAAGCCCTATAATCGCAAACTTCTGTTTGGAAGAATACACGATAATAAAGTTGGGATAAAAGTAGATATCGGCCCCGTTGCCGTTTTGAAAATAAAGCGGGTTAAAGTTTGCTTTAATGTCCGGTATCTCTTTCAGATCAAGACGCACATCTTTCTTGCTTACAATGATCGATGCTGCTGATCTTGTAATAACCCTGTCCTGGTCGTAAGCACTTGTTACATCCCATATTTTGCTGGAGCTGCAAAGTTTTTTGAACGATTCAAGAACGCTGGTATAGCCGCTTAGCAAATCATCTTCAAATATAAAATCAAGTTCTACGGCGCTGTTCTCCATTTGTTCCTGTATTTGGTCGATGGCTTCTTTTTGATTGAAAATGTCTTCTTTTATTTTTTGAGCAATTGATTTTTTAATGATCCCGTACAGGAATACATAACTAATGGTGAGCCGTGTTTTTGATTTAGCCAATGATCTTTTTACGTCTTGCAGATCTGTTGCCAATGCAAGGCGTTGTTCGTGTGCGGTAAGTATTGTTTCTTTCACGCCCTGCATATCCTGGGAGCTGATCTCCTGTGGGTCGGCGCTGAAGATATTATCAACGAGTAAGCCGGGGTTGTACACAGGTACTGTTGTGGGTTCATGATCGTTCTGTTCAGCAACATCCTGCGGCGCAGGCTTATTGTTGCCGCCAAGCTTTTGCCTGCTGTAAATACCCAGGCCGGGAATGCCTGTATTGAGGTAGCTGCCGTTTTTACCCAGCGTTACACTGGCACCCTTTACGCCAATGGAAGTGCTGATGCCGCTTTTACTAAAGTTTAAATGTACGCCCGGGATTATTTTTATCCGCCGCCTGTAACTCCATGCCATAAGATGAATTTTTTTTGAGTGCCTGTTATGTCGCTATGCATAGCAAGTATGATAGCCATTTACCTATTTATACGATGCTTCGTAACACAGAACAGGTTCAAAAATATTAGCCGGTAGTTTTAAATTATTACGGGAAACCGCTAAGCCGCATGAAAAGCTATTTGCTATTTTACATCAAACCGTTGCAGTTCCGATTTTTTAATAATGATCTTATCCTCCTCGCATATAATGTCGATGGTATGGCCGCTCTTAAAGCCGGCATCACGCAGCCATTTGCCGCATAGCAGTATGGTGGGGAAGTATACACTATTGCCGAGTTCACGGTTAAACCATTTGTTGCATACGGTGAGTCGTCTTGTTTTTGCAGGTGCTGGCATAAGCAATGTTTTATGCAGCAAAGCAC
>DASVNY010000773.1:0-12839 GCA_036383615.1 Chitinophagaceae bacterium | reverse complement strand
AAGGTGATTATCTTTTTACTTTCCAGAGTTTCTTCAAAAAACCATTTGAATTGCGGAAAGGAGGAAACAATTTTATTCAATGGACAGATGACCCCTATGATGCGAGGATCAATTTTGAAGCGCTGTATATTGCCAACGAAGTAAGCTTTGCACCATTGGTAAATTCATTGCAGGAAGTGGGCGTAAGTTCGGGGCTTTCAAGAGCAAGAGGCGATGTATATGTGGTAGCCAATCTTTCTGATAAATTATTTGAGCCATCCATCCGGTTCTCTCTTGATTTTCCAAATACAAGTCCGGCTAAAACAGACCCGGGTTTATCATTCACGCTTCGTCAACTGGAAGAAAACATCAACGAGATCAATAAGCAGGTCACTTACCTGATCGTATTTAACAGCTTCGCCCCCATCGAAGGCGGAACAACTTCTTCGACCGGATCAAATTTCAGTGGCATTGCCACCAGCACCATATCCGGGATTTTCCTGGGTGTAATAAACGATCAGTTAAATAAAATATTAGGCAAGTTGCTGAATAACGACAAATACCTTATCAACCTGAACACATCGATCTATAACCGCAATGTTATCGACCCGAATAATAAAACGGCGCTGAACCTGAGCAGCAATGTCAACTTCTCTATTGGTCGTTCTTTCTTTAATAATCGTTTCATCATTACTGCTGGTGGTGGTTTTGAAGCACCATTACAGGAATCAGATATCCAGCAAAGCATACGGTTGTTGCCTGATGTAACAATGGAATGGCTGATCAATGAATCGGGAACTATCCGCGCCACCTTCTTCTATAGAAAAGATGCTGATTATTTGACCACTACCAGTTCGGGCAATCCCGGTCGCGCCACGCGGTATGGAGGAAGCATTACTTACCGGAAAGAATTCAATAAGCTGAAAGAGCTTTTCAATAACAATAAAAAGAAAAAAGATAAGGCTCAAACTGAAGACCCCCCCCCACCTCCGGATGCTAATAAGAATGAAGAGGAAAAGAAGAAAGGAAATTGATTGGCTGTCAGCTATGAGCCACGAGCCACGAGCTATGAGCTTTGCGACCAATAGTTCGAATGGAAAATAAAGCCTCGAAGCTCATGGCTCATGGCTCGAAGCTTCACTCATTATCCAGTATCTCGTGACCCAGCTTATCTCTTTTTGTTTGCAGGTATTTTTCGTTGTGAGGATTGGGTTCTACTTCGATCGGGATATTTTCCATTATTTCAAGACCATAACCAATAAGACCTACTCTTTTCTTTGGATTATTGCTCATCAGCCTCAGCTTAGTGATGCCCAAGTGACGAAGCATTTGCGCACCAATGCCATAATCCCTTTGATCCATCTGAAACCCTAAATGAAGATTTGCTTCAACAGTATCAAGTCCCTCTTCCTGCAGGCGGTAAGCTTTTAATTTATTCAACAAGCCGATGCCTCTTCCTTCCTGGTTCATGTAAAGAATAGCTCCCTTACCTTCTTTTTGTACCATTTGCATGGCTTTATGAAGCTGCTCACCACAATCACACCGAAGCGAACCAAGAATATCACCGGTAAAACAGGATGAATGTACCCGGACCAATATCGGTTCGTCTTTCTCCCACTCTCCTTTTAATAAAGCGAGGTGTTCATTACTCGAATTTTTTTCACGAAAAGCCACCAGCCGGAAATCGCCATATTTTGTCGGCATATCCACTCTCACTATTTCTTCGATCAGCGAATCAGTTTTGATCCTGTATTCGATCAGGTCCTTTATCGTAATAAGCTTAAAATCGAATTTTTTGGCCACTTCGATCAACTCCGGCAATCTTGCCATGGAGCCATCATCATTCATTATTTCTACGAGAACACCGACAGGCTCGAAACCCGCTAATCTTGCCAGGTCGGTTGTAGCTTCTGTGTGCCCGGCTCTTCTTAAAACACCGCCTCTTTTTGACCGGAGGGGAAATATATGACCGGGCCGGCCGAGATCCTCGGGTTTTGTAGCCGGGTTGATAAGCGCCTGTATAGTTTTGGCCCTGTCGTGAGCCGAAATCCCGCTGGTGCATCCATGTCCTAACAGGTCAACCGAAACCGTAAAGGCGGTTTCATGCAGGGCCGTGTTGTTGTTGACCATTATCTCGAGTTTCAGCTCTTCGCAACGTTCTTCGGGCAGCGGCGCACAAATAAGTCCCCGCCCATATTTGCTCATGAAATTGATGACCTCGGGGGTCACGTTCCGGGCCGCTGTAACAAAATCGCCTTCATTTTCACGGTCTTCGTCATCAACGACTATTACCAGTTTTCCTTCCTTAATATCCTGTATCGCTGCTTCTATTGAATCAAACATATTTCCGCATTTTGGGGCAAAGTTAATAACAATTAGATGGCGGCAATGTTGGCAACTCAAGAGGCAGCAATCCCGTTATTTAATCTGTCTTCATGAAAGCTTAATGCCCAAGGCGGGTTTGTTAATTATTTGTCTATATTTAGAATACGAATATTCCCTTTCTTTGCAACCGAAAACTAAATCTTTATGCTTAAGAGAATCTTATTCAGTTCTGTCATTTTGCTCTTTACCGGGGCATTGGGATTTTCCCAAATAACCACCAGTAGTATCACCGGCGTCGTTAAAAGTGCCACTTCCGAAGGACTTGCCGGGGCTACAATAACGGTAACACACGAACCGACAGGAACTGTTTATACCACCAGCTCAAGAAAAGACGGACGCTTCGATATCAGTAATATGAACCCGGGCGGTCCTTACACACTGAAAACCACCTTTGTGGGCTTTGAAACCAATGTAAAAAGGGATATTTATCTCGCCCTGGGCGAAGCGCAAAGAATAGATGTCGATCTGAATGCCAAAGCCGAGCAGCTTTCCGAAGTAATCGTTACAGGTGCCAGAACTTCCCGCAAGAGTGGTGCAGAAACAACTATTAACAGGGAAAAAATGGCCAATATGCCTACGGTAGGTCGTAACCTCCAGGACTATATGAGGGCCACTCCGCAGTTTAAGATGAGTAGCGCCGGAAGTGCCTCCAGTGAAGGTGCCATGTCATTTGCCGGTCAGAATGTTCGTTATAATTCATTTTATATTGATGGTGCCGTAAACAACGACGTATTTGGTCTTGCTTACTCAGGTACCAATGGTGGACAATCATCAATAGCTCCTATTTCAATTGACGCGATTGACCAGTTCCAGGTATCCCTGTCTCCTTTTAATGCCTCATTAGGAAACTTTACCGGTGGCGCTATCAATGCGATCACTAAATCAGGTACCAACCAGGTGCATGGATCAGCTTACTTTATTTTCCGTAACGAGGACCTGAGTGGAAAAACACCAACAGGACGCAAAGAAGACGCTACCAAGCTGAGCGATTTCGCTAATAAAACATATGGTTTTACAGTTGGTGGTCCTATCATCAAAAACAAACTTTTCTTCTTCCTTAGCGGGGAGATGCAAAGAGATAAAACACCTCAGCCTTTTGACATTGCCACTTACCAGGGCGATACAAAAGATCCTGCTATGTTCCAGCGGATCAAAGACACGGCTGCTGCCCGTCTTGGTGGTTATGACCTCGGAACTTATAACAATAACGAAACAGAAATTCTTTCTGATCGTCTTACTGCTAAGTTTGACTGGAACATCAGCGCAAAGAATAAACTTTCTTTAAGCTATCGCTATAACTCTGGCGACAGAACGGTTATTTTCGCCAGCACTCCAACATCGTTCACTTTCTCTAATAACGGATACCGCTTTCCTTCTGAAACGAATTCCGCATCTGCCGAATTAAAATCAAACATTGGTAAAAATTCCAGCAACCGCCTGTTGCTTACTTTCACCCATGTTGAAGATGACAGGGGTCCTCTCGGAAGCAACGTGGCAATGCCGGTAGTTCAGATCCAGGATGGTACTACCAGCAGGATCTTCTTTGGAACAGAAGCCAACTCAACATTGAATTACCTGAGACAAAGCACTTACAACTTTGTTGACCAGTTCAAGTTCAATGCCGGCAAACACTCCTTTATGGTCGGAGTAGAAGCTGAATATTATAAAGCCTATAATTTGTTTATCAATAGCAGTGCGGGTAACTACCAGTATGCCAGCGTGGCCGACTTCCTTAATAATGCAAGACCTACACAGTACACTGCTAACTTCCCGTTACTTGAATTCGGTAATGAGAAGAATACAGCATCTGCTGCTAAATTCAATATCTTCAAAGGAGCATTATTCTTCAATGATGATATTCGTGTTAGCAAAGACCTGACGATCACATTAGGTTTAAGAGCTGACTACTATAAGTTCATCACAAGACCTATTGTTGATTCATTCGCGGTTAAAGAAGCATTACCCAAATTTGCACAGTACTACGATCTGAAAGGTGCTATACCAGGTCAGCGTCCTAATATTCCTGTTGAATTATCTCCAAGAGTTGGTTTCAACTGGGCAATTCCTGAAGAGAAGTTGGTTATCAGGGGTGGTTTTGGTTTGTTTGCAGGAAGGATACCGATGGTATGGCCAGGTGGTATTTATAACAACAATGGTTTATCATCAGGTGGATATACTGTTAGCTCATCTGTTAATGGTTCCGTTTATAACCAGAACCTGATCAGGTTTGTAGGCACTCCTTATACACCGGCCCAATTGGGTCTTTCTCTCGCCAATGCGAAGGGCCAGCTAAATCTTATTTCTAAAGATTTCAGAATGCCTAAGGTCTTCAGAACTTCAATGGCAGTAGATAAGCGTTTTGGCAAAGGATGGTTGGTAACCTTAGAAAACATCCTTACCCTTAACATCAATGATATCTATTATCAAAACATCAACCTGTTGCCTCCAACCCTGGTGATGGCTACAGGACCTGATACAAGAAATGTTTATCCTTCTTCTATTAATATCCCGATCAGAACGGATGGTTCAAACCCTTACAATAATGGTGTTTATCTTATCCGTAATGTTGATGGTAAAAAAGGTTTCTCTAATAACACATCTGTTTCAATCAGCAAGTCAACCCAGTCTGGCTTTAATTTCTCAGCCAGCTATAACTATGGCTTCTCTCAAGTAGTGAACGAGGCTCAAAGTTCTACTTCAAACAGCCAGTGGAGCAGTATGGAAACAGTGAACGGCCGTAATAAACTTGTTCGTACAGAATCTGACAACAGTGGTGCACACAGGATATTCGGATATGTAAGTCAAAGGTTCAGCTACCTGAAAAAGAAAATGTCAACAACTATTGCCTTTACTTACACTGGTCAGTCCGGAGCTCCTTTCAGCTACGTGTATAGCGGGCAGGCTGTTAGAGATGGTATCAATTTCAATGACCTGATCTATATCCCAACTGCCAGCCAGCTGCAGGCAATGACCTTCCAGTCATTAACAACTGGTGGTGTTACTTACACTGATGTACAGCAAAAAGAAGCTTTTGAGAACTTTATTCAGAACGACAAATACCTGAGCAAACACAGGGGCGGATATGCTGAAAGAAACAGCAACAGAACGCCATTTACCAATGTGGTTGATATGAAGATCACCCAGTCGTTCAATATTAAAGTTGGTAAGAGCACCTATTCTGCCGAGATCGGTTACAGCATGTTCAACTTCACAAACTTCCTGAACAGAACATGGGGTCGTCAATATGTAGTGGCTAACGATAACTATTCACTGCTTGGATTTAGCTACGCATCTTCAACTAACCTTACACCGAGATACACTTTCAATCCTAATACTGCAAAAGCGCCTACGGTATATAACAGGTTCAATCCTTCTTATACAGCCCGTTGGCTCAGCCAGCTTGAATTCCGTGTGAAATTCTAAGCAAAACGGTATAAAAGAAAAAGAACCCGCTTCAAATGAAGCGGGTTCTTTTTTTACCTGTTTTTTTGAACATTACTTACCCCAACCCCATTTTAAAAATACCGGCATCGCCCTGCCCCAGGTAGGAATATCATGAGCGCCATCGCTCATCTCGAGATAATAAATATCATTTACCTCGTCATAACCTTTTGCTTTTAATTCTTTCACCAGGTCGATCGTATCATCAATAGAATCAATGATGCCATTATTATTCCTGTCTTTTGTTTCGTCTTTGTTACCGCATTGCAAAAAGAATTTTAATCCGGGTTTATAATTACTGCTCCTGATCTGCTGGTGCATGATACGATGCTTATCATCATCATAGCCATCTTCTGTTTGATCAATACTTCTCCACCATAAGGAACCGGAGAATATGCCCGCTTTGCTAAATTCAGTTGGATGACCCCATACTATATCCAAAGCACTCAAGCCTCCCAACGAAAACCCGGCAAAAGCCTTTTCCTTAAATGATAGAATGTTGTATTGTTTGTAAATGAATGGGAGCAATTCTTCGAGAATAAAATGCGTATAGTCCTTAGCTTTTGCTCCCCTGCCTAAATAATCAGTTTGGGCGGCGACACCATACTCCATTTTTCTTTCTTCGCCGGCATGTATCGCTACACAAAGCAAAGGTTCTATTGCATTATCAGCATAGAGCTGCTCAAGGATCTTTTCCAAGCCCAGTTCCTCCATATTCTGGCCATCATTGATCAGTAATAAATTCAGTTGAGAAGGCTCGGCTACATTACAGGGCAGGTAGCAATCCACTTTTACATCCCTTTGCAGCCATTCGGAATTGAGTACATTATTTTCCACCAGAATACCGGATATATTCGTCAGTCGCATGGCTCCAAAAATAAGGATTTTGCCCCGGTCTGACGATCCCCGTCTGACCAGGTAAGTAGGAGTCAGACGGAAACCGTCAGACTCCAGCCGTCAGACTTCTATTTGTTATCTTGACCCTAATAAAATAAATTTGAAAATGACCCCTATGAACTATTCTTTCAATTCCAAGCACTAATCAAAATCATTACATACAACTAAAATTTGTTTATGAAGAAGATCGGAATCCTCCACGGTAAAGAACGTTCTTTCCCCGAAGCTTTTGTTGCCAGGGTTAACAGTAAACATGTTCCCGGCATTGTGGCTGAACCAGTCCGTATTGACAAAGCCATGCAGGGAGTGCATAGTGGCTATGCTGTGATCATCGACCGCATTTCACAGGATGTACCCTTTTACAGAACTTGGTTAAAAAATGCCGCTGTCACAGGCACAGCTGTTATCAACAATCCATTCTGGTGGAGCGCCGATGATAAGTATTTTAATAATTGCCTGATGACAAAAGTGGATGTGCCGGTTCCTAAAACAGCTATCCTTCCTTCGAGAGAATTACCTGACGATACTTCGGATGAATCATTCAGCAACCTGGCCTACCCGCTTGACTGGGATTCTATTTTTAAATATGTTGGCTTTCCTGCCTATATGAAACCATTTGCCGGTGGTGGATGGAAACATGTTTATAAACTTAATAATGCAGAAGAGTTTTTCCAAAAACATAGTGAAACAGGTCAACTGGTGATGTTGCTGCAGGAAGAGATCGTGTTTACAGAATATTACCGTTGCTATTGCATTGGTGGTAAATATGTGCGCATTATGTCTTATGAACCACGCAACCCGCATCACCTGCGTTATGTGGCGGATTTCAAACCATCCCCGGAACGTCTGCAGCAAATGACCGACATTGTTCTTCGCATCAATAAATATCTCGGTTATGATTTCAATACAGTTGAATTAGCTGTAAGAGATGGTGTTCCTTATGCGATCGATTTCTGCAATCCTGCTCCTGACGCCGACAAGCCAAGTGTGGGTGAAGAGAATTTTGAATGGGTGGTAGAAACTGCCGCTAATTATGCGATCGAAAAAGCAATGAGTGTTGTTGATGGCGCCGATAACCTGACGTGGGGTGAGTATGTAAAAAGAAGCAGCAATAAGAGTCCGTTGGTATGAGTAAGCTGACAGTGTATAATGAAGATGATAACCGCTTTATTAAAGTGGAGGAGCCGGATCCTTCGGCGAGTTATACTTATGCCGATTATATTAAGTGGAAATTTGAGGAACAACTCGAACTCATTCGCGGAAAAATTTTTAAGATGAGCCCCGCCCCGGTGCCGATTCATCAAAAAATAGTTCTCGCTATTGGCAGTATCTTTTACAACAAATTGAAGAAAACTAAATGCCATGTGTTTCCAGCTCCATTTGATGTGAGACTGCCTGTAAAAAACAGGAAAAGAGATGATCAAATCACTACGGTGGTGCAGCCAGACCTTTGTGTGATCTGTGATGAATCAAAAATAGATCAGCGGGGCTGTCTCGGTGCACCAGACCTGGTTATTGAAATACTTTCGCCTGGTAATTCTGAAAAAGATGTAAAATTGAAATACGATGTTTACGAAGAAGCCGGAGTAAGGGAATACTGGGTTGTTCACCCGGTTGAAGAAACAGTAGCGGTTTTTATTCTGACTGAGAATGGAAAATTTGATGGCGCTAAGCTTTATGCAGGAAAGAGCAAGATAAAAAGCAGCGCCGTGCCGGGACTAACAGTGAATGTAACTGACATTTTTAGTAACCATCGATAACAAGCAAACCTCAAACATCAATCAACCGAATGACCCTTAATTACAAAACCTTCACCCTCGGCGTAGAAGAAGAATACATGGTGCTTGACCCCAAAACACTGGAGTTGAAAAGCCATGAACAGAAGATCGTTCACGAAGGACAAAAAGCTATTAAAGACAAAGTGAAGGCCGAAATGCACCAGGCCGTGGTGGAAGTGGGCACCGATATTTGCCAGGATATTGATGAAGCATGGCAGGATGTTTCTACGCTTCGTAAAACAATTGCAGGCATTGCAGGTGATCTTGGTTTTGCCATGGGTGGTTCAGGCACTCACCCCTTTAGTCACTGGGAAAGTCAGCTTATCACCGATCATATCCGCTATAATGAAATTGTAAATGAATTGCAGGAAGCGGCAAGAAGTAATCTCATCTTTGGTTTGCATGTGCATGTGGGTATGCAGAGCCGTGAAATGGCCAATCATATAGCCAACTCGACAAGATATTTCCTGCCACACATTTTTGCGCTCAGCACCAACTCCCCTTTTTGGGAAGGAAGGCAAACAGGTTATAAATCTTTCCGTACAAAAGTGTTTGATAAATTCCCGAGGACCGGCATCCCTGATTCATTCGATAGCATTGAAGCGTATGACAACTATGTTAAGTTGCTGATCAAAACCAATTGCATTGACAATGCAAAAAAGATCTGGTGGGACCTGCGGGTGCATCCATTCTTCAATACCGTTGAGTTTCGTATCTGTGATGTGCCGATGACAGTGGATGAAACGATCACGTTAGCTGCATTGTTCCAGGCAATCTGTGCAAGGATCTATATGCTGCGTTCCAAGAACCTCAACTTTATTCAATATTCAAGAGCTTTGTTGAATGAGAACAAGTGGAGAGCCAGCCGCTATGGTGTGGATGGTTACCTGATTGATTTTGGCAAAGAAGAAGAGGTGAACACAAGAGCATTGATCTACGAGTTGCTCGATTTTCTTGATCCTGTATTGGATCATCTTGGCAGTCGTCACCGCATTGGATATGTCCATAAAATATTAGAAAATGGCACCGGTGCTGACAGGCAGTTAGCCGTGTTTGAGGAAAAGAAGAATTTAGTGTCGGTCGCTGAATATATCCATAACCAGTTTTTGGCGGGGGTGTAAAATCTGTTGCTTATATAAGCCATACTATGACAAAATCCATTTTAGTATTCATTCTTTTTATCAGTTCGTTTCCTGTTATTGCACAAATCCCAGGTGACAGTAATAACCCTGCTGCTTTGAATGATACTACTGTTTATACAGATGTTGACACAGTAGCCTCATTTCCCGGGGGCCGCGCCGCCTGGATCAAATTCATCGAAAAGAATTTAAACCCTGCTGTCTGGGTAGAAAACGGCGCCAAAAAAGGAACTTACAATGTGATCATAAAATTCACAGTAATGAAAGATGGAACACTCCTGGATTTTGTACCGGCAACAAAGTACAAACATGGTTTTGAAGAGGAAGTGATCAGGGTATTAAAAAGATCTCCTAAATGGATACCTGCAAAGAAGAACGGAGTAAATGTAAATTCAAGAACGGAACAAAATCAGGTTTTTATGATCTCAGTAGGGTGATAACCCATTACGTTATTGAAATGAAGATATAAGTTTAGCTTTGCCCAAAGCTATTTTATGAAAATGAGATCTTTTGTTTTTATTCCCGCGGTATTACTATTCATCTCCTGCAACAATAAAAAACCTTCGCAGCCTGCAGCACCGGGACCGTCTTCTTTTGTTACTTGTTATCAGTATATAACAGCAAAGGATACTGTTCAGTTGAAGCTCATAGATGTTGACAAAGCGATAACCGGCACACTGGTCTATAAACTATTTGAAAAAGACAGGAACAAAGGAACAATACTAGGCTACATTAAAGACGGCCTCCTGGTTGCCGATTATACATTTATGTCGGAAGGCATGCAATCAGTCAGACAAGTAGTGTTTAAGCAGGATAATGATTCTTTTATGGAAGGATATGGCGAGATCGAAATAAAAAACGACAGGGCTTCGTTTAAGGACATAAGTTCGCTAAAATTTGATGGCCCCATTAAGCTGCTCAAAGTGCCTTGCGAAAAATAATATTCCTGCAACCAGTCCATGAGACATTTTCTTTTTGTCGTTTCATTATTAATTGCATCAGTCTTTTGCCAGGCACAGAACTCATGGCATGAGAAGATGATAGACAGTCTTGGCAAGGTTGAATTCTATCTTATTGCTCAACTACACAATAACCAGGCAAACACCATTATTGAAAAAGAGCTACTATTCTCACTAAATAAAAAATACGGCCTTCAATATGATATCCTCGAATATGGACATTCTGTTGCCTTTTTAGTGAACCAATATCTCGTAACAGGCCAGGACTCGCTGTTAAAATTTATCGACCCCAAAGCAAGTTTTCAATTTATCCGGGCTGTAAAAGCATACAACGATTCATTAACCCATCAAAAAAAGATCCGGTTCTATGGTCTTGATTTTGAAAACAGGTTGCAAGGCAGGTTTATTAAGAAGACTATGACGATCATTTTAAAACAGTCGAACCTGCCTGCTAAGGAAAATCTGTTCACGTTTTTACAGGACATCATTGTTTCGGATCCCGGCAACCTGGCTATGAACCTTAAAAGATTAAGAAACTATCTTTCTCAACACGAGCAAGACAGCAGAACATTGCTGGGTGATTATTTTACTGACGTATTACTAATTGCAAATGCCCAGTATGATTTTACACCCGATCGTGATGATGCCATGCTGGAGAATTTCAAACGACTACACAAGGAGCTGACAAAAAATGGCGAGCGTCCCTTATTTTTTGCATCTTTTGGTACAGGACATGTCAATCTACGTAATAGCAATGGTATTGCCATGAAACTCCTGGAGGATGAGGATAGCCCTGTCAAAAACAGTGTTGCCGTGACCGGCACTCACTATTTCAATTGTCTTTTCACTAAACAGGCTGTAAAAAATCATCCTATGGCAGCCTGGACTTTTTATGTAAGAAAGCAGTTTCCAAAACCTTGTCTTTAATATCAACTGATGGCAGAGCCGCCATCAGTTTTATCTCCGGGAGGGCACTCGACAAACTGGGTTGCATGCCGGAACTGAAACGGTTCGCTGGCCTAATCATTGTCAACAATTTTGAGCATACAGAGCATTGGTCCTGGGAATAAACACTTCAACAGCAGCACTTAGTAACCCTCTACAATCTTAACTTCTCCGGTAAGGCCTGCATCCCATCCAAATCCTCCTCATACCCTACCTTTGCCGCTTTATTCAGGTGACAGGTGTGAGTTGGCGGGTGCCAGTCTTTGGACAATATCAACCCCATCAAGACCATCCCGACAGACAACTGACACCAGGCACCCGACAACCGTATAAAAAAATGGGCTTTTTAAATAAACTGTTTGGCAAGAAGGAAAAAGAGAGTCTCGACCAGGGATTGCAAAAGACCAAGGAAGGTTTTCTGTCAAAAATAACCAAGGCCATCGCTGGCAAAAGCACCGTGGATGAAGAGGTGCTCGACAATCTTGAAGAGGCATTGGTTGGCGCCGATGTGGGCGTTGAAACCACGGTAAAGATCATCGAGCGCATTGAAAAAAGAGTGGCTAAAGACAAATACCTCAATACTTCCGAGCTCAATAAAATGTTGCAGGAAGAAATTGAGCAATTGCTGGTAGATGCTCCTGCATCAAATAGTTATGCTTTTGATTCCGGCCTGCCAACCAAGCCTTATATCATCCTTGTTGTAGGAGTAAATGGTGTGGGTAAGACCACTACCATCGGGAAACTGGCCTATAATTTTAAGAAGGCTGGCAAGAATGTTTTATTAGGTGCAGCCGATACATTCAGGGCCGCAGCAGTTGACCAATTGACCATCTGGAGTGAAAGAGTGGATGTGCCAATTGTAAAACAGGCTATGGGTAGCGACCCGGCAGCCGTGGCTTTTGATACCGTTCAAAGTGCAGCAGCAAAAGGCAGTGATGTAGTGCTGATCGATACGGCAGGCCGTTTACATAACAAAGCTCACCTGATGGAAGAACTTAGCAAGATCAAAAGAGTGATACAAAAAACCATCCCCGATGCGCCACATGAGGTATTGCTGGTGTTGGATGGAAGTACGGGGCAAAACGCATTGGAACAGGCCAAACATTTCACAGCTGCAACAGATGTAACAGCTTTAGCCATCACCAAATTAGACGGCACGGCCAAAGGGGGTGTTGTGCTGGCGATAGCCAATCAATTTAAGATACCGGTGAAGTTTATCGGCGTGGGAGAAAAAATGGAGGATCTCCTGGTATTTGATAAGCATGAGTTTGTTGATAGTTTGTTCAACCTGGAGAAAAACAATTAAATACTCAATA
>DASVNY010000772.1:0-14512 GCA_036383615.1 Chitinophagaceae bacterium | reverse complement strand
TGATTGAAAACCCAACCACCAGCGCAGCTTGTGCAAATGAATGGCAGGCTATAAAAAGCCAGATTAGGATCTGAAGTAAATGCCAGATAACTTAACACAACTCCCTGGCTAATGGTTGTTGCGGTGATTCCCGGAGCCAGCCTGATCGCTCTTTTTGCACTTCCAACGTTAGTAATTGCTGAATCGGCCCAATCGGCTGCAGTAAAAGAAAACCAACTTGAATAAATAACATTAGCGGTACCTGTTGCGCCAGTAGCACCAACAGCACCTGTAGCACCAGTAGCACCAACAGCACCCGTAGCACCTGCCGGACCTTGTGGACCCTGAGCTCCTACCGGACCTTCAGGCCCTTCTTTGGTACAATTAACAGCGATGATTATTACAGATAACAGAAGAAGGGAAAGAAGATTAAACTTTCTCATAACTTTTGGTTTGGCAGTTAATTTAAGTTTCGGTTTTAAAAGTAACGGGAAAAATCCGTTTTTCCAAAGACGATTAAAGGTAAAGGAAAAAAGTTCAATCCGTTATGAGTTTTTTTAAAAAAAATGGGCTGCCTGTCTTTTTTGCTAAACTGGGCTTTACCGTTACATTTGTCGCTATTCACCAAAGCTTTTATCGATGGTTAAAAAGCCATTTTTTCTGCTGCTGATTTCATTGACCGCTGCTTTATGCGGGCATGCTCAACTTAAAAAAGGGAACAGGATGATCGGCTTTTCTATAGCCTCTGCCTTTTTCAATAACGCGTCGATAGAAAGATCAAATAACCTGACTTCATCCACTATCGAAAACGACAATTTTGGCATCAGCATCAACCCAAGTATCGGCTGGTTCATTTCGGATAATATTGCATTAGGCGTTTCACCCGTTATCAGTTTCAGCAAACAAAAACAAGTAGGTAATGGCGCCAATGGCAACACATTCTTAAAAGATGAACTAAACCAATACTCGTTTGCTTTGGGTGGTTTTGCCAGGTATTACTTTAAAGGAGAGTCAACCTTCCGGTTCTTTGGACAATATAACCTGAGTGCCGGTATCACTGGAGGAAAAAACGAAGGCTACGAATACGAGTCAATAGGCACGTATGTGGATCGTTACGATAATAAGTTTTCCGGAGGTATTGCTATCAATACGGGTGTAAACTTCGGCGCTTCGAAATTTCTAAATAACCATATCGCACTCGATATCTATTTGGGGTATAATTTTTCTTACAGCAAAACGAACCCTAAGGGAACTGCATTGAGAGATTACTCTGATCCCAGCACACCTGATCAAACGCAGAATATCAACTACGATCAAAAAATTACCGGTCACAACTTCCAGCTCGGGGCAGGATTGCAGGTATTCTTAGACAGGAAGAAGAAATAATAACGTAGTAATAGACGAAAACCCCGGTCCTTTTGGGAGCAGGGTTTACTTATTTGTAAGTAATTGCTTACTTATTCATCATCTGTTTTGCCTCGATGCTCAGTGTAGCATGTGGCACAGCACGCAGACGGGCCTTGTCGATCAATTTACCGGTTACCCTGCACACGCCGTATGTTTTGTTCTCAATACGCATCATGGCTTTTTCGAGGTGATCGATAAAAGTGATCTGGCGGCTGGCCATCTGGCTCAGTTGCTCTCTTTCCATACTCACACTTCCGTCTTCCATGGTCATGTAGCGACCTTCATCCATATCACCACCTTCATCACGACGGGTTATCAATCCTTGCAAATAGGCAAGTTCTTTTTTCGCAGCATCGAGTTTTCTTGAGATAATCTCTCTAAACTCGGCCAAATCTGCATCTGAATATCTCATTGTAGGTCCTGCGTTTTCGTACATAGGGGAATCTAATACTGATTTTGTGAATTCGGGTTCATACTTCACCGAGCTTTTAGCGGAGGTTCTTGGTATCACCACTTTAGTCGGTTTCGGCGGTTCCTTTTTAATAACCGGCTTAGCGCCCGGTTTTATTGAAACCAGCGATTTCGGATCGGATGCACCTGGTTTTTTAACAACAGGCTTTTCGGCGGGTTTGGCAGCAACAACTGCTGGTTTTGCAGGAGTGGGTGCCGGTGCAGGTGCGGGTTTAGCAGCCGGTTTTTTTGCAACAACAACTGGTTTTGGAGCCGGTTTTTTGGCGGCTACAGGTTTAGCAGCTGGTTTTGGAGCCGGCTTTTTAGCAGCTGCAGGTTTCTTTGCAACTTTCTTAACCGCAGGCTTTTTTGCAACAACTTTCTTGGCGGGTTTAGCCGCTTTTTTAGGAGCCGGCTTCTTTTTACTTGCCATAGTTTACCCTTTTTTTGTAACAATCACTTTTAGTGAAACATCGTTTACTTCTATTTCAGTGCCATTCTCGACTTCCTGAACTATCTCCAGCTTATCTGCCAGAATTTCGGCGCAAATATAGTCTTTAAACTGAGCTAAAGAATCTTTCATTCCATTGGCGGCGGCCACCCTCAACTCAACCCTGTCTGTAAGCTCAAAACCGCTATCCTTACGGATCTTCTGGATGCGATTTACAAACTCTCTTGCATTACCTTCTGCTTCTAATTCCGGCGTCACAGTAATATCAAGTGCTACGGTCAATGAGCCTTTATTTGCCACCGTCCAACCCGGAATATCCTCGCTGCTTATCTCCACTTCGGTAATCTGTAATATTACGGGTTCGCCATCAATTGACAAATTATATTCACCTTCTTTTTCAAGTCTTGCAATGTCTTCCTGTGAGAATTGCGATAAAGCTGTTGAAACGGCTTTCATTTTGGGCCCAAGCTTTTTGCCTAATGCAACAAAGTTGGGTTTGATCTTTTTGCTGATAAATGTATTATCCGCATCCAGGTATTCGATCTGCTTTACATTCACTTCCGCTTTTACCAGGTCCTCCACTTTTTGTAACTGCTGTTTCATGGATGGATTGAGCACCGGTATCAATACTTTCTGCAATGGCTGGCGAACTTTTATATTCACCTTTTTGCGAAGCGATAATACCAATGAAGATGCATCCTGCGCCAATTGCATTCTTTCTTCCAGTGATTCATCGATGGCCCCCTCATTAGCCACAGGATAATCGGCATGATGCACCGATCCCACAGCAAAACGGCCCGTTACAGCATTAAGGTTTTGGAAGATCGTATCACTAAAAAATGGCGATATAGGAGCGATAAGTCTTGTGATCGTTTCCAAACACTCGTATAATGTCTGGTAAGCACAGATCTTATCCTGCTCATACTCTCCTTTCCAGAATCTGCGCCTGCACAATCTAACATACCAGTTGCTTAAATGTTCATCTACAAAATCTTCGATCACACGACCGGCCTGTGTTGGCTCATAATCGTCCATATACGCACTGGCTTTTTTCACTACTGTATTTAAGGAGGAAAGAATCCAGCGGTCTATTTCGGGTCTCTTTTCAAGGGGAACATATTCCTCTTTAAAAGCAAAGCCATCAACATTTGCATACAGCGAGAAGAACTGGTAGGTATTATATAATGTACCAAAGAATTTGCGCTGCACCTCTTTGATACCATCCAGGTCAAACTTCATATTGTCCCAGGGCGATGCATTGGTAACCAGGTACCATCTTGTAGCATCAGCACCGAAACTTTCGATCGTTTTGAATGGATCAACAACATTTCCAAGACGCTTGCTCATCTTATTGCCATTCTTATCGAGCACCAACCCGTTTGACACACAGGTTTTGTAGGCAACACCAGCCCCCCTGCCCCCCGAAGGGGGGGTCTGGGAGTTCCATTCCGGAACATCTTTCATTACTTCGTTGAGACTTTCCTGTATCATGCAACTGATAGCATGCAGTGTATAAAACCATCCACGGGTTTGATCTACTCCTTCGGCAATAAAATCAGCGGGATAACTTTTCGCAAAGACCTCTTTATTTTCAAAAGGGAAATGCCATTGCGCATAGGGCATAGCGCCACTATCGAACCAAACATCGATCAGGTCGGGAATCCTTTTCATCGGTTTACCTGAATCACTCACCAGTGTTATTTCATCCACATAAGGCTTGTGTAAATCCAATTTTTGATTTTGGATTTTAGATTTCTGATCTGTTCCCAATACCTGGTCCGCCTTCGCTATCGCTGCGTATAATTCTTCAATACTTCCTATACAAACTTCTTCTGCTCCATCTTCTGTTTTCCAGATAGGAAGCGGCGTTCCCCAAAATCTTGAACGGCTCAGGTTCCAGTCAACCATATTCTCCAGCCAGTTGCCAAATCTTCCTTCACCGGTTGATTTAGGTTTCCAGTTAATGGTCTTATTCAATTCGACCATTCTTTCTTTAACGGCCGTTGTTTTTATAAACCATGCATCTAATGGATAATAAAGAACCGGCTTATCAGTTCTCCAGCAATGCGGATAACTATGTTCGTATTTCTCAACTTTAAAAGCCCTGTTCTCTTTTTTCAATTTCACCGCTATGTCAACATTCACATCAACATAGTCTTTCTGGTCCTTATAATTCTTTACATAACGATTGCTGAATTCGCCCAGGCCATCTACAAATTTTCCTTCACGATCAACCATGGTAAGAATACCGATATTGTATTTCTTACCCACCTTAAAGTCATCGGCACCAAAAGCAGGAGCCGTATGAACGATACCGGTACCATCTTCCGTTGTTACAAATGAGTCTATCAATACACGGAAGGGTTTTGCACCCGGAGTTATTTCTTCAATGACTTTTGGTGAGTTCGCTTCGTAAGGAAGTAATTGCTCATATTCGGCTCCTTCAATATCGCTTCCTTTGAATTCTGCCAGTATTTGATAGGGAAGATTTTTGCCGTCATTTTTGTATTCCGCAAAATCAGCATTCTCATTCTCAGGCTTAAAGTACTTTCCAAGCAATGCTTTTGCAAGGACAACATATACTTCATTATGTAAGTATTGATTTACTGTTTTCACTAACACATAGTCAATATTGCCGCCCACAGTTAATCCAAGATTGGAAGGAAGCGTCCATGGCGTCGTCGTCCAGGCTAAAAAGAATGCTTCAGTCGTTTCATGTTTGACGTTTGACGTTTCAATCGCTTTAAAAAGAAACTCCGTTCTTTCATTACGGATCGCTTTGAACATGGCAACGGCTGAAGTATCCTTTACATCTTTATACGTTCCCGGCTGGTTCAACTCATGTGAACTCAAACCCGTTCCTGCTGCTGGAGAATAAGGTTGAATGCTTACACTTTCATACAATAGTCCTTTTTTATACAATTCACTCAGCAACCACCACAATGTTTCGATATACTCATTCTTGAACGTGATATAAGGGTCATTCAGGTCAACCCAATAACCCATCTTGCGGGTGATATCATCCCACTTGTCTTTATAACGCAATACCGCTTCACGGCATTTCTGATTATACTCTTCAACGGATATTTTTTTACCGATATCCTCTTTTGTAATACCCAATTCCTTTTCCACTCCCAACTCGATCGGCAATCCATGCGTATCCCATCCACCTTTTCTTTTTACCTGGAACCCTTTCATGGTTTTATAGCGGCAAACCAGGTCCTTTAATGTTCTTGAAATAACATGGTGGATACCGGGCATACCATTGGCGCTTGGCGGACCTTCGTAAAACACAAAGGGTGTTGCGCCTTCACGCAGTGACACGCTTTTTTCAAATGCCTGGTCAGCAGCCCATTTAGCCAGCATATCCTGCTCCATAGCAGGCAGATTCAATCCTGTAAATTCCCGGTATTTAGCACTCATACAACTTTTAAAAAGATGGCGAAGTTACGGAATAAAAGACGTGTTTGGGTTTATGAAAATGGCTGTTTATGCATCACCCGATAGCTCTCGGGCTCAAAATGGCGACGTGTTTTCTGGATTTAATGACAGAAAAAAACGGTAATTCTTCGGTGTTTTTCCCTTGGTCATGCCTGGGATGAGATGCTATATTTAGGATGATTAATTAATCAAGCCCTGTGATAACTATTGAGCGTAGTCGTGCCACGGCTATCCTCTGATTGATAAAGTCGGCAGATATTGCTGATAAGCAGAGCATTTGCCTGGGAAGAAATGGCAGGTGGTGGCGGGGGAGGCCGCTGGGCGTTGGGAGGGCCCGGCACTGGGCCAAATCTTGCCCAAAATCTGAAAGCCGATTAGCTATCGGGCTCATACACTACCAACTGACTGCTTAAAAACAAAAACCTCCCGATTAAAGGAGGTTTTGATTAACTCAAATAATAATCAACTTAAAGTTTAGCACCCACACTTATAAAGAAGGTCCTGCCATCAGCAGGTAAGGCACCCGGCCCTGGATAACCACCGGCACGACGGGTAAAATATCTTTCATCAGCCAGGTTATTAATACCGGCTTTAATATTCAATCCTTTTGAAAACTTATACGTAGCTGTCAGATCAACCACCGTGTAAGCAGGGATCAAACCATTCTGTGCATTGGCTGTTGGAGCCACCGTATTATTGGCGTCGCTGTATGTTTCACCAACCCTGCTCAACTGACCAGTAACCAAAATGGCTTTGTAACCTGCCGTGATCCCACCACGGAAAATGTTGCGGGGAGCATTCTCAACTTTCTTTCCTTTAGTTGCTGCATCTTTATGATCACTGCCATATTTAGCATCGGTGAATGAATAAGAACCAAAAACGATCAGGTCACTTGTCTTTGATTTGCTAAGTGCTTTCAACAAATTCACTTCTGCATAACCTTCAAAACCTTTGCTGGTGCTGCTGCCCACATTGGTGATAAGACGATAAGAAGGAGGACCAGCCACTGTTACTGTTCCTACACGATTATTATACTGCAGGTAATAACCACTTACATCAAACTGCAACCAATCTTTCACTTTGCCACGGTAGCCCAAATCAAAATTATATCCTTTAGCATCTTTCAAATCGGGATCAACTACATCAGTTGTAGGCGGCGCCTGCAAGTTGGCAAACTGAATAGGGCGATAAGCTTGTGAAAAATTAGCATAGAATTCAGTTGCAGGGGTTACATGATATTCTGCACCGATACCAGCTAATAAGAAGCTGCGGCTACGGGTAATGTTTTGCAAAATGATCGCAGCACCACCGGAAGTATATCCATTACGTCCTGATGCAGCACCTTCCAACCACTCATAACGTATGCCCGGAACCAACAATACTTTATCAGAAAGACGGAAGATATTCTCAACAAATGCAGCCGCATTGTTTGATTTGAATTTCACATCTCTTGGATAATTGCCGATCACGGTCATATCAAAATCAGTTCCTGTTGTACCTTTTCCATCGGCACGACGAGCAGTAGTACCAGTATATAAACGAATACCTCCCGACAAAGTATTTTTCATTTTACCCAATGTATAATCGGTAAGGATACGGCTCTCCAAACCATAGTTCCTGTATTGATCAATATTCAACACACGGTTATTGTATTGCATTGTAGCCGGGTTGATGCTATCTTTTACAAGAATAGATTGCAGGAACCCAACACTGCTGCGATCACCGATGGTTGCAAATAATTTGGTGTTCCATCTTGCCTTTTCACTGATAGCATAATTAAAGATCAAAGCCGGTGTGGTCCATTTAATATCAAACCAGTTGCGGCTGCGGAAACTCTGCTGAGCATCATCCTGCAATTGAGCATCGGTAACTCCCCCAGCCTGCTGGCTACGGATATGCGAATGCATCACTTCGGCCGTTAATGAAACTTTGGGGGTGAAATAATATGTCACTGTTCCAAAACCTGCATTGGTATAATACTGGCTGTTCTTTCTCCAGCCATCGCCATTGCGATGATCAAAGAAAGAGTAGTAATGCAGCTTCTCTGTTTTGCCACCGATGGCGTTATAACTATTGAACAATGCGTTGCTGCCAACCGTTTGCTGTGTTTCAAATTGAAACTTCTTATCGATCTCGCTGCCATTCCTTAATATATAGTTCACCAATCCGCCAAACTGCGGACCATACTGCAATGAACCCTGGCCTCTCACTACTTCTATTCTCTGCACAGCCTGCATTTGCGGATTATAATATGCTTCAGGATAACCAAAGGGATCGGCTGCTATATCATAACCGTTCTGGCGAATGTTAAATTCCCAGCTACGATTAGGGCTCAAACCTCTTGCAGCAATACCGATCTGGATACCACTTGGATCGCTTTCCCAAATATGGATGCCGGGCACTTTAGCCATTACCTGGCGCATCGTGTTGGTTACAACATTTCCCTGCACATTGTCCAATACGATCAATGCATTCTTTTTGCCTGCATAGATAGAAGTGCCCACTACTTCCGGCATTTGCTGGTAATCACTCTTGCTATAACGACCTACCACGGTGATATCGGGCAGGTATTTATGTTGTGGCTTTGTTGTGTCGTCGTGAAAAATTTTCTTACTGTCCTGCGCTGTTGCTGTCAGCGAAATAATACAAACTAAAACGGGTAATACAGATCTTCTTAACATGGTTTTGTTTTTTAAATCAATTCGGTTGCAAATGTCCGGTTGCAAAAACTTCAAAGCTTACGCAATCAGAAAAAGAGGTTTACGCAATGCGTAAAAGAATTGTCACTCAACTTTTGTGACAAAAAACTGACAATACAAAGATTGAAACATGAAATTGCGGGAATGAATGGTATTACCTACTTGCGAAGCAGCTTATATATCCTGATAGCACTCATTAATAGTATTACAAAAAAGAAAAGCCCAAGCAGTCCCCATACCACGCTCATATTCTGCTTTACCACTACCAGCAAAACAACAGCAACCAAAAAGATCGTTGCCACTTCATTCCACATCCTTAGCTGCGTGGAAGAATATTTGTAAACTCCGTTCAATTGTTGCTTCATGATGCTATGAAGAGAAAAATGATAACCGTATAATAACACAACAAAACAAAGTTTTATCAATAGCCACCTGCCTGCCGGTTCAAAAACAATACTATTGAGACCGCTTTCAAACAATACCCATAAACCAAAGATTAGGGTAAGTATTGCCGACGGCCAGGTGATGCCATACCAAAGTCGTTTCATCATAATGGCAAACTGATCCTGTAGCACTTTCCGGGAAAGTTCATCTTTATCATTTGCCTCTGTATTGTAAATAAAAAACCTGGGCATGTAAAAAAGGCCCGCAAACCAGGTTACAATGAAGATGATGTGGATGGCCTTTAGATATAAATACATTTATGAGTAATGAGTGATGAGTAATAAGCTCACAGCTTCGAACTTCCTGCTATCAGCCTGGCAATTGCTTGAATGCGCTAATAATGTGTTTGCCAAGAGTTTTAATCGAATCCAGTGATAGTAGTAATGAAATTACAAAATCCTGCCCCGCTTCATCACTCATTATTCATTACTCATTTCTAAGCACCATTTCCTGGCTCCCTGCCATCACTCCCTGCACATATCCGGCAATAGCTTTCACCCATAACGGATGAACGTTGAGACAAGGTATCATTGTAAACGATTCTCCCCCGGCATGTAAAAACGTTTCTTTTCCTTCTTCTGCAATTTCTTCCAGGGTTTCCAAACAATCACTGACAAAAGCTGGACAGGCTACCAGTATCTTTCTGATCCCCTCTCCCGGCATTTCTTCAAACCGCTTTGCAGTGTATGGCTTCAACCATTCGTCCCTGCCCAATCTCGATTGAAATGAAAAACTGAACTTATCTTTTGGCAAATTAAGTTTCTCAGCAACTTTCGCCGTTGTTACCAGGCATTGATGCCGGTAGCATTGTGTATGTGCAGGTGATGCCACATTACAGCAATCATTCACTTTCAAACAATGCTGTCCTGTAATATCTCCTTTATGAATATGTCGCTCGGGAACACCATGATAACTAAACAACAGATGATCAAAATCCTGTTGCAGGTAAGGTCGTATGCTGTTTGCAAGTGCATCCAGGTAAGCTGGCTCATCATAATAAGGTTTGATAAAACTCAGCCTGAACGGGTATTTATGTTTTTGATGAACCTCTTTTGCATATTCTACCGCTGTTTCATAACTGCTCATCGCATAATGCGGGTATAAAGGCACGGCGATCACCTCTTCGATATCCGGCATTCTTTTCAGCAGGTTATCAAAAGCAGTTTTTGGAGAAGGATTGCCATACCGCATAGCGATCTCCACGGGTTCGTTCACCTGTTCTTGCAAAGCATTTTGCAATTGTTGGGTCAATATGATCAACGGAGAACCTTCTTTTGTCCAGATAGAACTATAAGCCCTGGCTGATTTCGGCGCCCGGAAAGGAACGATGATCCCTTTCACCAATAACAAACGACCGAGATATGGCATATCGATCACTCTTTCATCCATCAAAAACTCATTCAGGTAACGACGCACATCGCTCACTTTTGTAGAATCTGGCGAGCCCAGGTTCATTAAAACGATCCCTTTTTTACTGCTTGTTTGCATATTCATTTAACAGGCTGCAAATGTAACTGCATTACAAAACAAAAGTTCATCAGCTACATCCATTTTGCTTCAACTGCAATTAATGTTAGATGAATTGTAGCCTCATTTTATATTGACTACGAACAGTCATTATTATGATGAAAATCAATTGCTAAAATGACAAACGAATGACAGATAATTTAGGTCGCTGAAGCTGCCCCAACTACTTTTGCGGTGCAAACCAGGAACAACTTTATTTATGCAAGGCACGGGTCCGAACGACATATCAAAATTCTTCATTGCCGGGATCAATTATAAAAAAACAGACGCTGCGGTTAGAGGGCAATTTGCTATCAGCAACGATCAATACATCAGCATACTCCAGCAAGCACCTGCTTTTGGTATTACCGAATTTTTTATCGTTTCAACCTGCAACCGCACCGAGATCTATGGTTTTGCAGAACAAGCCGATCAATTAACGACATTATTGTGCCATTATACAGAAGGTTCGTTGGAAACATTTCGCCGTTTATCTTATATAAAACAAGGTAAAGCTGCGATAGAACATCTTTTCCAGGTTGGTTCCGGTCTTGATTCACAGATACTCGGCGATTATGAGATCGTGGGACAGATCAAACAAGCTGCCAAGCTGGCTAAAAAATATGATCGTATCGGCGCTTTTACAGAAAGACTGGTGAATTGCATGTTGCAATCATCCAAGTCGATCAAAAATCAAACTGAATTAAGCGGCGGAACGGTATCGGTTTCTTTTGCAGCGGTTCAATATATCAAGGAAAGTGTAAAAGCCATCCGCAATAAGAAGATCGTATTGGTAGGAACAGGTAAGATCGGCCGCAACACCTGTAAAAACATGGTGGATTATCTCGGCACTAAAAATATTACGCTCATTAATCGTACAGAAGAAAAAGCAACAGCACTGGCTAACGAATTAGGGCTGCATTCAGCTCCACTGGAAACACTGGAAGAAGAAATTGCTGATGCCGCGGTAATACTGGTAGCAACAAATGCAGATGAACCCGCGATCACTTGCAGCCAATTAAATCCCGCTTCTCCTGTTTTGATCATTGATCTTTCCATTCCACATAATGTAGAACCTGCAGTGGCCAAACTTGAGCATGTTACATTGATCAATGTTGATGAGCTATCTAAACTGAAAGATGAAACGCTGGCCAAAAGACAGGCTGAAGTGCCAAAAGCAAAAGCGATTATTGCGGAACAGATGGTTGATTTCATGGACTGGCACAAAATGCGCAAACATGTGCCTGTTCTGAAAGCCGTCAAATCAAAACTCAAAGAAATTCATACTTCCCCATTATTTATACCTTTATACGAAACCCAACCAGGCGCTGATGCTGATGAAAAGATCCAACGGGTGATCAATGGAATGGCCACCAAAATGAAAGCGCAGAATCAGCAGGGTTGTCAATACATTGAAGCTATCAATGAATTCATAGCTACAGGTACGAATTAATACAATGGGAAAAACTATCCGGATCGGAACGAGGGAAAGTCAATTGGCAGTGTGGCAGGCTGAACAGGTAAAAAGCTTACTTGAGCAACAGGGCTATGCCGCTGAATTGGTTTATATAAAAAGCGAGGGAGATATCGACCTGAAAACTCCTTTGTATGAAATGGGTGTGCAGGGAGTATTTACAAGAAGCCTTGATATTGCGTTGCTGAATGACAAGATCGACATAGCGGTTCATTCAATGAAAGATGTTCCTACGCAGTTAGCAAAAGGAATTGCCAAGTCGGCGGTATTGAAAAGAGCCTCCTATAAAGATGTATTAGTGGTCAATGGTCAATGGACAACGGGCAATAGAGAAAGCCTGCTGTCAGGAAGCCCATTCACGACTCACGATTCACCATTCACGATCGCCACCAGCAGTATTCGCAGAAAAGCGCAATGGCTGAATAGGTTTCCTCATCATACTATTGAGGTATTGAGAGGAAATGTCAATACCCGTTTACGCAAACTAAAAGAAAGCAACTGGCAGGGAGCCATTTTTGCAAAAGCAGGGCTTGAAAGAATTAACCTTCTTCCTGAAAACAGTATTGACCTGGATTGGATGTTACCTGCACCCGCACAGGGAGCTATTATGGTTGTTTGCCGTGAAGACGATGCTCTTAGCCTGGATGCGTGTATAAACTTCAATGACATTGATACGGCGTTATGTACTAAGATCGAAAGAGATTTCCTGAGAACATTATTAGGGGGATGCTCAACACCGATCAGTGGATTAGCGGAAATAAAAAATAATGAGGTCCATTTTACTGGTAATATTTTATCGCTGGATGGCAAAACTATTGCAGCAGTAAATGCAAGTGACCTGGTTGAAAGGGCTCATGACATGGGTATTAAAGCTGCCAACCAATTATTATCCACTGGCGGAAAAACAATAGCGGACAGCATTCGCAATGCAAAATAAAGTTTCCATATTATCAACAAGACCGCTTAACGATTCGTTGCTTGAGGAGGCAGCCGGTTCATCAATCGGCATAGATATGCTCTCTTTTATTGAAACGGAGGCTATTCATTCAATAGAAGTGCAACAGGAAATTGAAAATGCAATATTGCAATCTTCTGCCGTTGTGTTTACAAGCATGAATGCCGTTGAAGTTGTAGCTGCAGAATTAGATGGTCAGCATCCTGACTGGCGGATCTATAGTATTGGAAACAGTACGCGACACTTGGTAATAAAACATTTTGGTGAAGATATCATCGCCGGCACAGCCGATTCGGCTGCCGAACTGGCTGAATTGATCGTTGAAGAAGGTGCCGATGATGAAGTGATCTTTTTTTGCGGCAACCAGCGACGAGATGAATTGCCTGCTATTCTGAAAAAGAATGATATAGTAGTAAATGAAATTGTGGTGTATGAAACAACAGCCGTTCCTCATAAGCTGAACAAACAATATCACGGGATTTTATTTTTTAGTCCGAGCGCAGTGGATAGTTTTTTCAGCAATAACAAGCTCACTGGGGAAACAATTTTATTTGCTATTGGGGCAACGACCGCTAATACAATAAAAAAATATACTAACAATAAAGTGATCATTGGCGATGAACCAGGAAAAGAGAACCTGTTCTGGAAAATGATGGAATATTTCGGAAATGTCTGATTTGAGATGTCGGATGTCGGATTTTAATCCAGCGCCGTTTTTAGTAAATCATAAATCAGACATCATAAATCAGACATAAAAAGTTATGCTCAAAAACGACTTATTACTCAGGGCCCTCAAAGGAGAAAAAGTAGAACGTCCCCCTGTATGGATGATGCGCCAGGCAGGAAGATATTTACCCGATTATATAAAGCTTCGTGAGAAATATGATTTCTTCACTCGTTGCCAATCACCTGAACTCGCTACTGAAATCACGTTGCAACCTGTTGACCAGGTGGGAGTGGATGCCGCGATCATCTTCAGTGATATTCTGGTAATACCACAGGCAATGGGAGTAGAAGTGCTAATGGAAGAAGGCAAAGGACCTTCGCTTCCAAAGACGATCAAAACCCAGCAGGATATTGATGCGTTGATCACAACGGGTGCTGAAGAAAGTTTGAAATATGTGTATGATGCATTGAGCTTAACAAAGAGAGAATTGAATGGCCGTGTGCCGCTTATTGGTTTCGCTGGCGCCCCCTGGACCATTCTATGCTATATGATTGAAGGTAAAGGCAGCAAGACATGGGATAAAGCAAAACAGTTTGCCTATACCGAGCCTCAACTAGCTCATCGGTTGTTACAAAAGATAACCGACATAACAATCAACTACCTGAAGCTGCAGGTAAAAGCAGGTGCAGACACTGTTCAGGTTTTTGATAGCTGGGCAGGCGCATTGAGTCCTGCCGATTTTAAAACATTTGCGCAACCATATCTTTTTCAAATAGCCAATGCATTGAAAGATGATGCGCCTGTTATCTTGTTTCCGAAAGGAAGCTGGTATGCATTAAAAGATATTAGTGAGAGTGCAGCGAGTGGAGTAGGAATTGATTGGTGCATCACGCCGCAGTTTGCAAGAGAGCTTACAGGGAATAAGATCACCATACAAGGTAATTTTGATCCGGCAAAACTCCTCGCTCCTATTCCTGAGATAAAAAAAGCGGTAAAGGAAATGATCAACGCCTTTGGTTCGCAGCGATATATTGCCAAT
>DASVNY010000771.1:0-1505 GCA_036383615.1 Chitinophagaceae bacterium | reverse complement strand
CAATCCGCAGGCGGCCACATTGCGCAGGCTCTCTTTATAATTCTCGATATGCCGTAAATAATTTCCTGTTTGTCTTTTTATATCATCACTTACCGGCAGGCTCTCGATCACGGTCCATGTCATACCAGCTTCTTCAACCATCGCTTTCCGCTTATTGATCTCTTCAATGGGCCACACCTCACCGACAGGAATATGATGCAATGCGGTGACCACTCCTGCGCAACCTGCCTGGCGTATATCCCATAAACTTACCGCGTCATGCGGGCCGTACCAGCGCATGGTTTGATGCATTAACATATAACTCCTTTTTTGTCGGTAAAAATAAACAGCGCTAAGCTTGTATTGCCAATAAATTCCGCAATCCTTTGCGCAAATTAATTGACAGATTTCCCAATGTACGAATACAAGGAGAAACCTGTCATTAACTTTTCAGAAAACTATTTTGCTACGCCTAACTGTGAGAAATAAATAAACACTCCAATGATAAAGAATACCACGATCAGCGACAATATCACGTCCAATGCATTCCAACTGGAGCGGCTGGCCGCTTTGTCTTCGGCAACAGTAGTAGCGAATGTCAGGCCATTGATCTGTTCGGGCGAAGGTTTTGGCGTTAACAAACTAACCACTACCATAATTACTATGGAGAAAACAAAAAGGTAAATACAGAAGTAAAGGAAATTGATAGATGCAAAATCCGCCAAAATTCCCGCGGGAAGATGACCTGAATTGTTTAGGATCTGGAGCCCCAGTTTTAATAAGCCAACAACAAAGCCAGCAACCATTGCACTATAAGCGCCTTTTGCATTGAGTCGTTTAAAGAACACACCAAATAAGAAAACAGCCGCGATCGGTGGCGCGAGGTATGACTGCACACTTTGCAGATAGTCATACAAACTTGATCCCTCCAACTCTTTCATCAGCGGTATCCATGCCATGCCTAAAATAACAATCACAGCCGTGGCGATACGACCCACTCTCACCAATTGCTTCTCACTTGCCTCCGGGTGTTGCTTTTTATAAATATCAATGGTATATAAAGTTGAACACGCATTGTAAACAGAGGCGAGTGAACTCATCAATGCTGCCAATAAACCACCTGCCAGCAACCCTCTCAATCCATCAGGCATAATTTGTTTTACCATTTCAGGGAATGCGGCATTCGTATCCGTCAACTCCAATTTTCCCTGTGAATGCAACGCATAAGCGATCAATCCCGGTATAAGAAAGATAAAGAAAGGCATCAGTTTCAAATAGGCCGCGAAGATGGTACCTCTTCTTGCTTCTTTCTCATTTTTAGCAGCAAGACATCTTTGCACGATATGCTGATCGGTGCACCAGTACCAGATACCAACAATCGGCGAGGCAATGAGTATCGCCAGCCAGGGATAGTTGGGATCACTCATGGGTCTGAACATATTCAATTTCTCCGCTGGCACCGATTCCATCAACGCATTCCAGCCTCCTACTTCTTTTAAACCGAAAAATAATAACACAGATGAGCC
>DASVNY010000770.1:0-1991 GCA_036383615.1 Chitinophagaceae bacterium | reverse complement strand
GCAAAAACGATATTGCCATGTCCTTTTACAGCATTAGTTACCTGGGTGATCATGTTTGCATAAGCGGGATGGCTCAGATCCTGTGGTGAGCCAAAAACACTGCGGGCGATAGGATAGATCGAACCCAATACCGGCAGCGGTAGGTATAGATTCTTTTTGATGTCGGTGAAAGGGAAGATATGTTGTTTGAAAGTGAAGAAACCACCATGCACACTATTTGTTTTAAACGGGTGGTGACAGGCAAGTATGATCAGTTTTTTGGCGTTGCGGGCTACAATCTCTTCCAGTCTTGTTACCAGTTCATCGGTTGTTTTGCAATCGCAGTCCGATTCAATACCTGGTTTTTCATGCGGGTGTATCCACCACTGGCTGTCAAAGATGATCAGTGTAACATCGTTGCCCAGGCTTATTTCTTCAGGACCGGGACAACCATCTTTTGGAAAGAAATAAACGTTCTGTCTTCCGAATAAAAGGTCAACATATTGCTGTTGTCTTACAATAGCATCATAACCGCCACGACCGCCATTTTCCCAGTCATGATTGCCGGGAAGCATAAATACTTTAGCATCCGTGCTGTCGGCCACAGAAAGCTGCGCATCAAGAATAGCTTTTCCTTCTGAATAATAAATGGATTGATCATCGGGCAAACCCGCCCTGTAAAGGTTGTCACCGAGATAGACGACAGAGGTTTTGCTGTCGAGCTTAATGTATTTGCGAACTGCTTCTGCTACGGGGTGATGTCCATTTGTCAATGCTCCTGCATCGCCGATAAGAACGATACGTTGGAGGATAGTGTCTTGCTGGGCACTCACGGAAACAGACAGGCCAAAAAGGCAAAGAATAAATCCGGTAATTTTTTTCATCGCCGTTCTAAGTATGGATCGTTTAAAATTACAGCCGGATAGTTTTCCGGTGATTCAAACAGTTAAGTTACATAAAAGTTGTGCCAAAGCGACAATCCCATTTCAAAACGATAAAGATATATTGGTATTCTAATTGCATAGTTATGCCTTCAATGCTGGTATTGCCTATATGGATGTCACATAACATCGCAGATGTCATTGCCATAATCTGTGATTAGTTGCGGGAAATTCAAAATGGGGCATTACTCTACGCTATATCCATTTTGGGGTTTGCATAAAAGTTGTACCTTAATACTTTAAGCTATTGAGACGAGACCAATCTAAAAATAATCAACCATGAGACTGCTTCGTTTTTTCATTGCATCATTATTTGTTTTCATATTACCTGCACCGGATTGTGATGCACAGTCCACTGACTCCGCTACATCGGCAGGGTCAACTCAATTTAAGAACACATCTTCCCGCAGGTGGTGGATGGGAACCAACTATCGTAAAGAATGGCTGACTCCCGTCAAAGCCCGCATCATCAATCTTTCAACTGAGCAAGGTGGATTGACACCTACCAAAAGGGGCGGAGGCAAACAAACAAAGAATCTCCGGTTAGAGGACCCGCAGGGAAGAGAATACACATTGCGTTCTATTCAGAAATTTATTACCAGCAAAACATTGCCAGAAGGTTTAGAAAGTGAGGCGGCTGCCGATCTGGTTGCTGATGGTGTATCGGCTTCCTATCCTTATGCCGCTTTATCTGTGGCGCCCTTGGCTGATGCGGCAGGAATTGCTCACAGCGAAGCGAAACTTGTTTACATACCCGATGATCCAAAACTCGGTGAGCACAGAGCAGATTTCGCAAACATGCTGGCCCTGTTTGAAAAGAGACTTCCGGATTCAGTCAAAAAAGGATTTGATACCGATGAAGTGGTTGCGAAATTAAAAGACGACAATGACAACGATATTGATCAGCGATCTCTTTTAAAAGTGAGGATACTGGATATGTTCGTAATGGACCTTGATCGTCACGAGGACCAATGGATATGGGGTTCATGGGATAATGGAAAAGGAAAAACATATTTCCCGGTCGCGAAGGATCGTGACCAGGCTTTTTATATCAATAATGGTTTTTTGCCC
>DASVNY010000769.1:0-9290 GCA_036383615.1 Chitinophagaceae bacterium | reverse complement strand
TCCCGACATTGGTCGCCAGGCAACAGAAGAATCTTTGGAAGAGATCAAACGTATCCTTGAAGTGAATACCAAGATGGCGTTTATTACCGCAGGCATGGGTGGTGGCACCGGAACAGGTGGTGCTCCTATCATTGCTAAAATTTGTAAGGACCTTGGTATCCTCACTGTCGGAATCGTTACTACGCCTTTTGCGTATGAAGGAAAGAAAAGACAGCAACAGGCGGAAGATGGTATTAAAACATTGAAAGGATATGTTGATACGTTGCTGGTGATAAGCAATGATAAATTACGTCACCAGTTTGGCAACCTGAAAATGAGAGATGCTTTTGAAAAAGCGGATAATGTATTGGCGACAGCCGCGAAATGTATCACGGATGTGATCAATAGTACAGGCCAGATCAATGTTGACTTTGCTGATGTGTGCACCGTAATGAGAAATGGTGGTGTGGCTATCCTGGGTAATGCAGCAGCAGAAGGAGAGAACAGGGCGCATAAAGCGATCGAGGAAGCATTGAACTCACCATTGCTGAATGATAATGATATCCGTGGCGCTAAATGGATACTTATTAATATCAATTCCGCGGAAGGTGAGCATGAATACACGATGGATGAAGTGGAAGTGATACAGCAATACCTGTTGAGCCAGGCAGGTGAAGGCACCGATGTGATATTGGGTATGGGCTATGATAGTTCATTGGGAGCGAAATTGGGGATTACACTTATTGCGACTGGATTTGAGCATAAGGATCCATTTGTAAAAGCAGTAATCAAAAAAGAAGAGCCAAAAAAAGAAGAGAAGATCGTGATGGTGCTTGCCCCGGTTGAAGAAATAACCAATACTCCTGTTACAAAGGAGGAAGTAAAACCCTTAGTGGAAGAAAAGCCGGTAGTAGCAGTAATAAAAGAAGACAAATTGGCTCCGAAACTGGTCGAAGAATTTCCATTAGCGGATGCGCCTATGCCTTCTGTTTATGATATGAAGGATATTCCTGCTTCTCATATTAAGGAGGAAGAGCCTGCGATGATCTTGTTTGAACTACAAACAGAAGAGAAACCGGCGAGCCAGGTTGTTGGTAAAATGTCAATTGTAGAAAAAGAAGAGGAATTACTTTCGGCCAGCCGACTTGAGACTTTATCCCCTGTAACTAAAAAAGAAGATGGAGCCGAGTTGATACTTGGCTATAAAGATAGTACTAGTACGGGCCACCCGTTGCCTGCAGCGGCGGGAGGTTATTTGGCCAGACCGTCCAATATCTATGCAGAAGTAAAAGCAGAGGCGAATACCTCAATGTCTTCTGCCGAAGAGCCGGTCCTTTCTAAAGATAATGCCAGCAAAGAAGAGGAAGACCTCCTCGATTTGCAGATGCAGATCGTAGAACGGGATGACATTCCTGCGGCGGATGTGCCTATGGCCCATCAAGCTCAATTACCTTTGAATGCTGCTGTTGAGGATCATGCTCTGCAAGACGAAACAGCGGATCAAAAACGTAGGGCGGTAGAACGGCTACAAAAGTTGCGCAACTTGTCGTTCAATGTTAACGCAGCCGATCCGAATAATGAGTTTGAAACTGTGCCGGCCTACATCCGCCGCAATATGGAATTGTATAACAGCAGTTCCCAGGTGGAGAATTTCTACAGCAACTACGAAGTGAAGACCGACCAAAATAATCAAACACAGATAAGTACGATCAATACATTCCTGGATGGAAAAAAACCTGATTGACGAAGATTCAAGGTACAAGGATCAAGGCTCAAGTCGTGGATCTTGTTCCTTGTCTCTTGTACCTTATTAAAGAGGTTCGTTCCAATGAAGCCACTACAATAGCTAGTGTTTTTAGTTGTTCCCTCCCGATTCTTCGGGAGGGTTTTTTTATGCAGTTACTTTCAATTAAGCTCAAACAAAAATACCTGCCTTGAGAAAAGCAGGTATTAAAGCCATTATCGTTGTAAACCGTTACAGGTCGTCGTATTTATATTTTCTTATGGCCAGCATAACGAATAATAATGCGTAGGCACAAACAACTCCCAGTATTATACCTGTTGCCGGCAAATGCTCATAAAGCTCTTTGAACCGGCTAAAAGGTATCAACGAATCCGAAGATTGTAAAGGCAAAAAATAAGGAAGTGAAGGATGAAGCTTTACTACTATCCACCATAACAACCATTCAAATATTATCCCATAAATAAAATAGATGATAATAGCGATCCCGCTTCTTCTGAGTAAGGTGGCTAAGAAAAGAGCAAACATCAAATATACAAATGCCTGCAGAGAAGAAAAGAAGGAAACCATCACTGCATCAATAGTAATTGAAGCGCCTGCTATTTGCGCCATAATAACCATTGCCAGGAAATTCATGATCGCTATGGCTATAGACATACAGGCAATCAAAGCGATCTTGGTAAATATGAAAGTCTCTCTTTTCCATCCATCAATAATGTTTTGCCTGTGCGTTTTGAAATTGACCTCGTTGATGAACAGGTTAATAATGATCATGCCGGGGAGATAAAGCAGCAAGCTTGTCCAAAAGCATACTGTATAGGGAAGGTTGGATGTTGAAAAAAGCCCAAGCATATCGGAGGCTTCGCTACGCACCCCCGTCATTGTCCTTTGCAGTTCTCCAATGAAATTGACATAGATCTTGTAAAATATATAAATGATGATCAAAATGCCGAGCATATAAAGCACGGAGAACACCTGGAACACCCGGTAGTTCTTTATTTTCATCCATTCTATCTGTAAGTTGCGGATCATAGTTGTAAATATTTTGAGGATTATCTGTCGCTTTGTTTACCGGTGATCTCGAGGAATCGTTTTTCAAGTGACTTACGTTTAGGTGTTAATTGGCTAAGCACAATTCCTTTTTCAAAACAATATTTGTTAATGGCAGAAGCGCCAACGCTGTCTTCCACTTCAGCAGTAATTGTTTTTTCATTGGTATAAACGTGTAACACACCTGGTAACTGGCGCAATGCTTCTTCCAATGCGGTTATATTTTCAGCTGACAACTCTATTTCGCTCGTTGTTGTTGCGTTTTGCCCCGTTGGAGAAGCATTCAATACATCCTGGACAGTTCCCACAGTTTTTAAAACACCCTTCTGTATAATCGCTACATGCGTACAAACTCTTTCTACCTCATCCAGGATATGGCTGGCCATGATGATCGTTTTGCCCTGCCTGTTAAGTTCTTTGATCATCTCTCTTATTTCAGCAATGCCGGCAGGATCGAGGCCATTGGTAGGTTCATCAAAAACTAGAATATCAGGATCACCAAGCAGCGTAGAAGCAATGGCTAATCGTTGCTTCATTCCTAAAGAGTAGGTGCTGAACTTGGAATTTCTTCTTTGTGTAAGATTTACTTTTTCCAACACACGGGGAATATCATCCTTCCCTTTTTCTTTTATCGCCGCCGCGATCTCTAAATTCTTCTGACCGCTGAGATAATGATAAAAATTGGGTGTTTCCAGCAGCGTTCCTATCTGTTTTCTCATTTCATTACTGCTACCGGGTTGTCCCTGCCAAAGAAAATTGCCTGCAGTGGGTTTTAATATATCCATCACAATACCCAACAAAGTGGTCTTACCACTTCCATTAGGTCCCAATATGCCAAACACGGAGCCTTTTGGCACTTCAAAGGAAACATCCTGCAAGGCACGGATCGGTCCATAAGATTTGCTTAGGTGCTGGATCGAGAGAACTGAACTCATAGTCAAAATTTGATGATGGTGAAGATAATTCTTAGACGCTTTCCGGCAAAAAATGTAACATCAGCGGTATTTGATTGTTATTTTTAGTGTAATGGAAACAGTATTGATCACTGGTGGAACAGGGCTGCTTGGCAAAGCGCTGACAAAAGCATTACTGGATAAAGGGTATGCGGTGATTGTTTTGACGAGGGAGAGTCAGTTTGCAATGGGCAGTAGGCAGTGGGCAATTGGCAGCAGGCAGTGGGCAATTGGCAATGGGCAATTGGCAAGTGGGAGGATTTCTTATGCGCAATGGGATTTGAAGAAACAGTTAATTGATAGTTCAGCCATTTCAAGAGCCGATCATGTCATTCATCTGGCCGGGGCCTCACTGGCAGAAAAAAGATGGACAGCTAAAAGAAAAAAGGAGATCGTTGATAGTCGTGTAAAGAGTGGGGAGTTGCTGGTAAAAGCGATGCAGGAAACTCCCAATAAAGTAAAAACTGTTATCAGCGCTTCGGGCATAGGTTGGTATGGTGCTGATTCCATGATTCCCAATCCTCAGCCATTTAAGGAAACTGATCCATCAGCCAATAATTTCGTTGGGCAAATCTGCCAGCAATGGGAAGATAGCATGGAGCCGGTTAAAGAGCAGGGAAAACGATTCGTCAAATTCAGGATCGGAGTTGTTTTAAGCAGGGAAGGTGGGGCCTTAAATGAATTTATGAAACCAATAAAGTTTGGGATAGCTGCTATATTGGGAAGCGGCAAACAGGTTATAAGCTGGATTCATATTGATGATATAGTTGGTCTTTTTATTACAGCTATTGAAAATAAGCAACTCGATGGGATTTACAATGCAGTTACTCCATTCCCGGTTTCGAATAAGGCATTAACTATAGAATTAGCCAAACAAAAAAGAGGAAAATGGTTCATTCCTGTTCATGTTCCATCTTTTGCAGTAAAACTAATAGTGGGAGAATTTAGCAGCGAAGTATTAAACAGCAGTACAGTTAGCTGTGAAAAAATACAGCACTCGGGGTTTGTGTTTAAATACCCTGCAATAAAAGATGCGTTAAGACAGTTGTTTGCTAACCCATAATAACAGGATGAAAGAAATCATCCGGAGATATATTGCGATGATCCGGGTGCCACACGCTGGTAAATTCTCCAATGATAGCTTTCCCATCTTCAAAGGATAGCTTATGAAGTTTTAATAGCCCGATATCCTCCTTTCTTACTTTTCGGTATTGCGGATGCATGGTTCCACCCATCGTATTATCACCTGCCGTTGCAGCAACATTATATTGGTATTGTGGATCAACAACAGTACCCCTTGGGTACATGATGCCCGGCACTCCCTGCCCTCGGATATCGAGATCATCCGGATGAACCAATCCCAATGTATGTCCAAATTCATGAGCGGCAGTGGTGGAACCTTTGTAGAGATTATCCAATTTAAAATAACCACTATTGCAACCAATGCCATCAACAAACGAGATATTACCGTGGGCAAATTCTTCAATGCGGAAATAATTATTGCGGGGATCAACGTTCTGATAAATATCAATAGCTGATATTTCTGATTGACAGGTGGCTGTTATTTTAAAAACAACCTGTAATATTTGTTCTTTGATGGAAACAGTCGCGGCAGGTTCATTCCACATTGTTTCTATTTCATCTCTTATCATTTCGGTAATATCATCATTGGCAGCGTTACCGTATGTGATGATGTGAGAGTGGATGAGGAGTTGGTTGTTATGTATTTCGATTGTGCCCATAAATTTGGTCTGACCGTCCCGGTCTGACCAAATTTACTTTAGTTTCCTAATCATCGGAGTTTAATAATCGTATGACCGGGACGGTCAGACGATTATTAAACTAGCAACGTACTAATTTTTTTATCCACCATTGCCAATGAATCAGCGCTAAAAGAAACCGGATCATAGTTGCAATATAAAGTCGCCAATTCTTTTTGACAAAGTGTTCCGGTCCGGATGTTTGCGTAATCAGGGTAAGATGAAAATTCCCAGTCTTCCAGTTTTGTAACAAGGCCTGCTACCAATGGATTTTGATGGATGTAATGAAAACAATTGACAAAATAATCTCTTACAGAGTGAACACTCCCTTGTTTTAGAGGAATGTCCGAGAGGCATTTTGCTTTTGTTTTCTGTCGAAACAGGGAACCGGTCCTTTGATTATTATTATTAAAAATACGAGCATAGCCACTAAGTAATTTGCGAAAACCATTTGTAATAGAATCAATAAAAATCCCTCCCTGCTTTATTTTATCAACACATCTGTTATCAGTATGTATCATGAAGTGAAAATGATTTGGCATCAGGCACCATGCTAACGTATTGCAATGAGGAAAAATTAATTTCTTATAGAGATTCATGAAAGTGAGATACTCACTTCGCTGAAAGAAGGTCTGTTGGCGATTGTTTCCCTGGTTGTAAACATGATAAAGATTGTCAGGATGGAATTGCATGGTTTAAGGTTTAATGGTAGTTTATCGAAATGCCCATTTACGGGTCTGACGGCCTCCGTCTGACCCGTAAATGGGATAACTTTATTTGGCTGGTCAAATGGAGAAGCGAAGTTATCTTTATTTTCACCGGTCAGACGGAGGACCGTCAGACCTAGTTTCTCACCGGCTTACCGGCTTTCAACACACTCTGAATTCTTTCCAGCGTTTTCTTTTCACCGCATAAAGAGAGAAAAGCTTCTCTTTCGAGGTCCAATAAATATTGTTCAGATACTAACTGTGGTTCACTCAGATCGCCGCCGCACATTACATAGGCCAGTTTCTTTGCTACCAGCGAATCATGTTCAGTGGCATAGTTGGCTGTTTTCATGGCATGAATGCCTGCATATAAAGCACCCAATGCTGAACGTCCCAATACTTTTACATCTTTTCGCTGGGCCGGAGTAGTGTATCCGCTGTCAAATATTTCGATGACCGATCTTTTTGCTTCCGCAATTCTTCGTCCCTGGTTCATCACCACTTCATCCAATCCTTTTCTATATACACCAATGTTAAATCCTTCAAAAGCAGAAGTAGCCACTTTGGCTGTGGCGATCGTTAAGAAGCGATTTTTTAACGTGATGGTTTCCGGTTCATCTTCATGCATTTCATCAGATGCTCTCAACACGAATTCTTTTGTGCCACCACCACCAGGAATAAGACCAACACCTAATTCAACTAAACCTGTATAGGTTTCGGCAGCGGGACAACATTTGTCGGCATGCAGGCTTAATTCGCAAGCACCTCCTAAGGCCAATGCATGTGGAGCCACAACAACAGGAATAGAAGAATACCTTGCACGCATCATCGTGTTCTGGAAAAGACGAATAGCCATATCCAGTTCATCGTATTCCTGGTCAATAGCCAGCATGAAGATCATTCCGACATTCGCGCCGGCTGAAAAATTAGGTCCTTCATTAGCGATCACTAAACCTTTATAGCTTTTCTCAGCTTTTTCAATCGCGGTTTGCATACCGGCCAACACATCACCACCGATGCTTCCCATTTTGGTGAACCATTGCAGACCGAGAACATCATCACCCAGGTCATATAGTTTGCAACTTCCATTTTTCCAAACCAGTTTATCCTGATAATTGCTCATTACTATAAATGCAGCTCCCCCGCCCCCCGAAGGGGGGATATGAGAACCCGATTGAGGAGAATAACTCAATCGTTCGCCATGTTCAATCTTATAGAATGACTTAATTCCTTTAGCAAGCATTTCATCCACCCAGACAGCCACTTTATAACCTGCATCCTTCATGGCCTTCACAGTTTTTTCTACACCCAGGAGGTCCCAGCTTTCAAAGGCGCCGATCTCCCAGCCAAAACCAGCCATCATGGCGTCATCAACACGATAGAGTTCATCGCTTATTTCAGGAATACGATGTGAGATATAAGAAAATAAACCATAGTGGAAGTGACGATAGAATTCACCGGCTTTATCCTGCCCCGCACAAAGCATTCTCAATCGTTGATACAGATCGTCAATCGGTTTGGCTGCTTCAACCGTGGCAAATTTTGGTTTTACTCTTGGCCCGTATTCAAATGTTTTGAGGTTAAGTGTAAGAATTTCTTTTTCTCCACCGCCACCCTTTGTTTTTTTAAAGAACCCTTGCCCGGTTTTATCACCCAGCCAATTATTCTCTACCATTTTATTTAACCAGGCGGGGATCACAAAACTTTCTCTTGCTTCATCAGTGGGGCAATTATCATACACACCTTTGGCCACTTTTACCAATGTATCAATACCCACTACATCGGCTGTTCTGAATGTTGCCGATTTGGGGCGGCCGATGATCGGCCCGGTCAATGCGTCAACTTCATCAATTGTCAATCCCATTTTATCAACCAATCCGAATAAGGCCATGATTCCATATACGCCGATCCGGTTGGCAATAAATGCCGGTGTGTCTTTGCAGAGAACAGTTGTTTTGCCTAAATAGAGATCTCCATATTGCATCAGGAAGTCAACAACGGAAGGATCTGTGTCAGGTGTTGGAATGATCTCCAATAATCTTAAATAACGGGGCGGGTTGAAAAAGTGAGTGCCGCAGAAATGTTTTTTAAAATCTTCGCTTCTTCCTTCGCTAAGCATGTGGATAGGAATACCGGAAGTGTTTGATGTGATCAATGTTCCCGGCTTGCGAAACTGCTCTACCTTTTCATAAATACTCTTCTTTATATCCAATCGCTCCACCACTACTTCAATGATCCAGTCATAGCCCGCGATATCTTTCATATTATCATCAAAATTGCCGGTAGTTATTTTCTTTACTACATCCTTATGATAAACAGGAGAGGGGTTTGATTTAATGGCCGCGGCAAGTGCATCATTAACGATCTTATTTTTTTCCGCAGGTTTGGCATCAGCAGCTATATCCTTTGGAACAATATCGAGTAGTAAAACCTGTACACCAATGCCTGCAAAATGACAGGCAATTCTCGAACCCATTACTCCTGAACCCAGAACGGCTACTTTTTTGATTGTTCTTTTCATCGCTGAAATTAGTTAGTTATGCAACTATTTGAAAATCGAAGTTAAGGGATTTTGTTTTAGCTACTAATATCCCATTCAAACGCTGAACAGTAAATGGTTTGCAGGGATTTTGGAGCTTAAGTAGCTAAAAATCAAAATAGAAAAAAAACGACCTGAACAACAGCAGTTTTACTATTATAGAGAAGAATTCATAATACAATTTTGGTTGCTCAGTCTATTAATTCTATTTTAATCCTGTTTAATTACTGTACCGTTTTCCTTAACCTATGAATGGACAGTAAAACGATATCCATGATAACCAACAAGGCTGTAAGAACCAACGTAGCTGACTATCTTTCTGTGATTCACAAAGCTTCACCCACTCCTGCAGTGGAGCTGCTTCATTTGCACGATGCAGTTATTCAAACCGATCTTAACCTGAATATAACCGGGTGGAATCCTGCCGCGGAAATATTACATGGCCAACCTGGCGCCATGGGTAAAAATCTTTTTGAACTTGCCGATATAACTTTTATCGATAGCTCGCTTCATGAGTTCAGGGAAGCACTGCAAAAGAACAGTAATTGGAACGGTGAAGTC
>DASVNY010000768.1:0-3515 GCA_036383615.1 Chitinophagaceae bacterium | reverse complement strand
TCGTCTTAATCCATTCACTTCGCCCAACACAACAGCATAGGAATGAGTTTGCGTGATGCTGTGTGAAAGGGCCACAATTTCCAATTCGATTTTCTTCATACGAGCCACGAATTTAAGTCATTCATTTTAATAAGACTGCATTTTAAAGGCCATAAAAAATGCCCTCAAAATGAGGGCATTTCCAGTGAGAGTAAGGGGCATTTTACGCCACCCCTTTAATTTTTTTAATAGCTGCCGTCATTTTCGGAACCATCTCAAAAGCATCGCCAACAATGCCGTAATCCGCGGCTTTGAAGAATGGCGCTTCCGGGTCTTTATTGATAACGACGATCACTTTACTTCTGTTCACACCGGCAAGGTGCTGAATAGCTCCTGATATGCCGATAGCGATATAAAGATTGGGAGCAATAGCAATTCCGGTTTGCCCCACGTGCTCATTATGCGGTCTCCAGTGCGCATCTGCTACGGGGCGGCTGCAGGCAGTGGCAGCATGTAATACTTTAGCAAGATCTTCCACGATACCCCAATTCTCAGGCCCTTTCATTCCGCGACCCGCGCTAACAACGATCTCGGCTTCCGTCAATGGCACTTCACCACTTGCTTTATTGATAGCCGTGACTTTTACTTTCGGTGCATCAACTGTTGCGTTGAAAGCAACTACTTCAGCACTGCCTTCACCAGCGATTATCTGGTAAGCATTCGGATTGAGGGCAATGATCTTTGTTTCTGTGTTCACCGCAACATTCGCAAAGGCTTTGCCGGAGAAAACATTTTTCTTAACCACAAAACCACTCGCTGTATCCGGTAATGCAACAGCACCTGAAACCAAACCAGCTTTTAAACGAACAGATAAACGGGGTGCAATAGCTTTTCCATCTACGTTGTTAGAAAACACGATGACTTTTGCGCTAATAGATTCCGCTACCTGCGCAATCACTTTTGTGAAGACCTGCGCATCAAAATGATGAAGGCTTTCATTATTGATGTGATGGATCTTTTTTACACCATACTTACCCAGCTCAGCTAAATTGGCAGTAGTGGGCCCGAGCACAACGCCTTCCGATGTTGTACCCAATTGCTCAGCCACTTTAGAACCATAGGTCAATACTTCAAGAGAAGCTTTTTTTACATGGCCATCTTCAGCGATATCAATGAATGTTAGAACAGGCATGTTGAGTGTTTATAGTTTGTAGTTTTTTGTTTTTAGTCATTGGTCAGTGAGTCTCACTAAAAGGCTTTGGCTTCTTCGTGTAAAAGACGAACCAGTTCTTCCACATTATCTGCAGGCACCAGTTTTACACCGGCTTTTGCAGGAGGCAAACCAAAACTGGCCACGCTTGTCAATGCGTCTGCAGCAACGGGTTCAACCACTTTCAATGGTTTTGTTCTTGCAGCCATGATCCCTCTCATATTGGGGATTCTTGCTTCAGCCATTCCTTTTTGACAGCTAACAGCAACCGGCAATGATACTTCACAAACTTCTTCACCACCTTCGATCTCGCGGGTGATCGTAGCATTGCTGCCATTCAATTCAAACTTTGTAGCCAAAGAAACATAGGGAAGATCCAATAGCTCGGCTACCATACCGCCAATAGAGGAACCATTATAATCAATGGTTTCTTTGCCAGTGAAAACAAGATCATAGCCACCTTGTTTTGCCACTTCAGCAATTTGAGCAGCGATATAATAACTGTCATGGCTATCAGCATTCACACGGATAGCTTCATCACCACCCAATGCCAGCGCTTTGCGAATGATAGGCTCTGCATCGGCAGCGCCAACTGTTACAAGATGAATGACAGTAGAAGCGTCTTTCTCTTTTAGTTCAATAGCACGAACCAACGCATACCATTCATCGTAGGGGTTGATGATCCACTGCACGCCATTCGTGTCGAATTTCGTGTTGTTATCGGTGAAAGCTATTTTTGCCGTTGTGTCCGGCGTTTTACTGATACAAACCAGGATCTTCATATAAAGAGATTATGTTGTTTTATTCTTTGTTGAGCTAACCGTGAAAAGGTTGTTTATGCAACTAAAACAAAGATAAGTGTTGCAAAGGTAAATCCGGGCAAATCCAAACAAATTTTTTATATCAACATGGACAGGATAGAAAAATTGAAAGAATTTTTAAGAGCAACACCGGAAGATAGCTTTTTACAGCATGCACTGGCATTAGAATATATTAAGCTGGGTGATGATGACGGAGCCAGGCTTTTATTTGAAGAGATAGTGAAGAGGGAGCCCGGTTATATAGGCACCTATTATCATTTGGCAAAATTGCTGGAGCGAACAGGTGATACAGATGCCGCCATCAAAGTGTATGAAAAAGGAATGGAGGAGGCGAAGAAAGCTGGGGAGAACCATGCTTATGGTGAATTGAGAGGCGCTTACGAGGAATTGACTTTTTAGATCACAGTTTCGTAGAGAAGATATATAACAGGACCAGCAGCGAGGAATAAAAGTTCAATGCCTTTCTTTTTAAAAGAATAAAACCACAACCCGCATAACATACATGCTGCTATCGCTAATGCGGCTTCGAACCGATATCCATATCCTTCTATCCATACTTGTGCAACTGTATTTTTAGGAATGAGTGGTGATATTAGCTGGCGTTTAGTCTGAAACCATGCTATATAACCTAATACTATTAATAGTAAATCGGCTGTTACAAGGATCCGGAACAACCAATCCCATTGATTCTCTTTTTGGTCCGTTGGGGTCATAATCAAAAATACATTGTTTCTTTGCCTTTATGGAATTCAGGCAGCGATTTGAGGATCATATTAAAGCTGAAAATCTTTTCTCTCCCAAAGACCGTTTACTCCTTGCCGTAAGCGGCGGAGTGGATTCTGTCGTTCTATGTCATCTTTGCAAACAGGCAGGGCTTGATTTTATTATAGTTCATTGCAATTTTAAATTAAGAGGAGAAGATAGCGAGAGGGATGAACAATTTGTAAAAGAATTGGCTGCCAGTTATAATGTTCCTTTCTACTCAAAGTCATTCGACACAAAGATCCTTGCGCTTACACATAAAAAAAACATTGAAGAAACCGCAAGGGATCTCCGGTATGAATGGTTCTATGAATTATTGAATACAAGATCATCCCCGATAGCTGAGGCCCAGTTGCCAAAATTTATAGTGACCGGTCACCATGCGGATGACAATATCGAGACGGTGGTCATGAATTTTTTCCGGGGAACAGGTATTAAGGGAATGAGAGGAATGCTGCCAAAGAATGGCAAGATCATTCGCCCATTATTGTTTGCCCGCCGAAAAGAGGTTGAAGAATATGCATCATTACATCAATTGGAATATGTTTCCGATCATACCAATTTTGAGAACGAATATGCCCGCAACTTTTTCCGCAACCGGGTTCTTCCCATGGTTCGTGAATTCTTCCCGCAGGCAGAACAAAATATTCTGCACAATACAGAACGGTTTTCCGGTATGGAACAATTGTATAGCCAGGCTATTGCTGTTCATAAGAAAAAATTATTGGAGCAGAAAGGAGCGG
>DASVNY010000767.1:0-5086 GCA_036383615.1 Chitinophagaceae bacterium | reverse complement strand
ATGAGATCTTTTTATATGCTTCTGCATTTATAGGCATGATTCAAAATTAAAATGTGCAAACGAAATCATTTGCACATTCTCTTATTTTCACATTTGCACATTACTTTAAAATACTTCTGCTGATCACGATCCGCTGCACCTCACTTGTTCCTTCATATATCTGTGTGATCTTGGCATCTCTCATTAATCGCTCTACATGATATTCTTTTACGAAACCATAACCTCCATGTATCTGCACCGCTTCAACGGCTGTCCACATTGCTGTTTCAGAAGCAAACACTTTGGCCATTGATGAACTTAAGGTATAGTCAAGACCGTTATCCTTTTCCCAGGCCGCTTTTAAGCAAAGCAATCTCGACGCTTCTATCCTTGTGGCCATATCCGCCAGTTTGAAGGCAATGGCCTGGTGATTCATGATCTCTGTACCAAAAGCCTTTCTTGTTTTCGAATATTCTTTTGATAATTCATAAGCGCCACTGGCAATACCCAATGCCTGTGATGCTATACCTATTCTTCCACCAGCCAGTGTTTTCATCGCGAACTTGAAGCCAAAGCCATCTTCGCCAATACGGTTCTCTTTTGGCACTTTTACATCGGTGAACATTACTGTATGCGTATCACTACCGCGAATACCGAGTTTATTCTCTTTTGCCGCTACCGTTACGCCCGGCCAGTTCTTTTCTACAATAAGACAATTGATACCTCTCGAACCCTTTGCGGGGTCAGTTTGCGCTATTACCAAATAAGCAGAAGCTGTTCCGCCGTTAGTGATCCAGTTCTTGGTGCCATTTAATAAATAGTGATCGCCTTTATCCTCCGCTGTTGTTCTTTGTGAAGTTGCATCACTACCCGCTTCCGGCTCACTCAACATAAAAGCGCCGATATACAATTCACCATTCTTCTGCCCTTGCGCCAATGGCACTAAATATTTTTGTTTTTGCTCTTCTGTTCCGTATTCCTGTATGCCATAACACACCAAACTGTTGTTTACACTCATCGCCACACTTACACTGGCATCTATTTTCGAAACCTCTTCCATTGCCAGCACATAGCTGATGGTATCCATGCCGGCACCGCCATATTCAGGCTTTACCATCATGCCCATAAACCCCAACCCGGCCAGTTTCATTATCTGTTCGCGGGGAAATTGTTGCTTTTCGTCTCTTTCGATCACGCCCGGCAAACATTCTGTTTGAGCAAAGTCACGGGCTGCTTTTTGGATCATCAATTGTTCTTCGGAGAGTTGAAAGGTCATATGGCAGTTCTGAATTTTGCGGCAAAGATAAGGGCAAAGACCCTCCGCTTATGAACAAACGATAGGTAGGCGGCTTGTTTTAAGAATCTTGCATCCTTCACGTATCCTGCGGGCTTTGTCGAAAGGACCCATTCGGGCGATACCATTTTACTCAATACCCAATGCCGGGTATTATGCCCGCTCTACCTCTTATTATCTTTGACAACCACCAATAATATCATTAATGAAACCGTCATTGATCATTCTTTGCCTGTTTTGCTCTACTATCTCGTTTGCGCAAAAAAAGAAAACTGCTATTTATTCCTGTAGTTATTATGGAGAAAAGGCGACCCTGAGCCGCCTGGATATTTGTTTCATGAATAACTCATTCGCTTATGGCATGAATGATGATAGCCGTGCCACGCAGATCGTGGATAATATCGTAAGAGAAGTAGGTCTCCCCCGCAATTTCCTGATCGTTGAATGCCCCGAGATCAAAAACTGCAAAGCAGTGAACTATCTCGCAGAAACCGGTTCATTGCGATATATCGTTTATGATGACCAGTTTTTAAAGAGTCTTGATACTTTGTCATCCACACCTGCTGATTACTGGGCCTCCATCAGCATCATGGCGCATGAAATAGGTCATCATCTTTGTGGCCACACACTCGATAGCCTCGGCAGTCGTCCTGATAAAGAACTGGAAGCCGATGCCTTCTCTGGTTTTATTATGTACAAACTCGGCGCATCGCTTGACCAGGCACAAGCAGCGATGAAAGCTATAACGGAAAAATATGGTGATGCCGATATTGTTTCTACGCATCCGCCGCTAAAAAACAGGCTGGCTGCTATCCGCAGTGGCTGGAACAATGGCTGGAGCAGTAATTATCGCCAGCAACAAAACAAAAATGAAAAGCCCTCGCTCATTTCAATGGATGATATTGCAATGGAAGTTTATAACGATGCCTACCTGCTCAACAAAACAGGCAAGTATAAAGAAGCGATCCAGAAATGCAATACGGTGATCAACCTGAAAAAGAACTTTGCGGATGCCTATGTTCAACGAGGGTTCGCGGAGGCTAATCTTAAGCAATCAGGCAATGCAATGAAAACGCTTGACTCCGCGTTAGTCATCGATCCATCGAATTGTTTGGCGAGAGTATATAAAGGAAAAGCGATGGTGAATACCCGCTCATTTATTTTAGCTGACTCTTATTTCTTTATCGCCCTCGCAAAAGATTCAACCTGCCCTGCACTTTGGGCGGAAAGGGCACTGATGTTTAATGAGCAGAATTTGTATGACAAAGCGATCAAAGACGCCGAAAAAGCATTGGATCTTGGCTACCAGGATGCGCATATTCCTTTGAGCGCAATTGGTTATGCATACCTGAAGAAAAAAAAGTATGCAATGGCCGTGACTTATTTTTCTGAAGCCCTTGACTACAATCCACTCCATGATTTTTCAAGAAAATGGGGAATCGAAGCTTATAAACTGATGGAAGCGCAGGAAAAGAAGGCTAAGACTCCTGTTAAAAAATAGTTAGCCCCGAAGCTTTTGTGATAGTGAGATAGTTTAAGTTATCCTCGCTTTTATTACATAGACAGGTAGAAACATAGGCACACATAGTTTGATACTTCTATGTGTTCCTATATGTCCAATGATCATATGTGTTAACCCTGGAACTAAAGCTTCTACAAATCACCCGGCTGTGATGCTTTTTGGCCTACCTTTGCCCCGCAAAATACAGGCTATGAAAAAAATCCACATTATTTTACTGGTTTTGATCGCAGGAGCCATTGCCGTGCTGATCATTTTTTTGAAAGGAGCCAGCACTTACGATACTATTGAAACAGCCATGGCCAAACCGGGAAAGTTCGTGCACCTGATCGCGAAACTGGATCATGAAAAGCCACTGGAATATGATGCGATCAATAACCCGAATTATTTAAGCTTTACCGCTGTTGATTCGTTGGGCAAATCTGTAAAGGTCGTTTATCGCAACGCTAAACCGGAAAACCTTGAACATAGCGAGCGCCTGGTATTAAAAGGTTCTTACGAGGATAAAGACGGATATTTTGATTGCAAAGAGATCATGATGAAATGCCCGTCAAAATATAAAGACGATATGAAAGCTGCAGAAAAGAATATTCAGAGTGCATCACAAACTACACCTGCAGAAAATAAAACGAACTAACTAATCTTCTGACGAATGGATTATATCGGTGAGCATCTCTTACCCGGCAAGCTTGGCCACTTCTTTATTGTACTTTCTTTAGTGGCTTCGCTGGTGGCAACGGTTGCGTATTTTCTTTCTACTACAAGCAAAACAGCAGACAATGCTACTTACTGGAGGAAACTGGCCCGTTATGCATTCATCACTGAAGTGATATCCGTCTTTGCGATTTTCGGTATCCTGTTTTACATCATCCACCATCATCTTTTTGAATATAAATATGCCTGGCAGCACAGCAGTCTTTCATTAGAATTCAAATACCTGCTCGCTTGTTTCTGGGAAGGACAGGAAGGAAGCTTTTTATTATGGAGCATCTGGCACTGCATACTCGGGTTGATCGTTATAAAAACAAGCAAGCAATGGGAAGCGCCGGTGATGACCGTTGTAAGTTTTGCCCAGTTTGCATTGGCTACAATGATACTCGGCATGTATGTGTTTGGTCATAAGATCGGCTCCAACCCTTTTATCCTATTGAGAGATTCAGGCGTATTGGATAACGCCCCTGCGTTACATCTTGATTTTGATGTGAACCAGCCATTGCGTCCCGACTATATGGCTTCCATCAAAGATGGCAATGACCTGAATGTATTGTTGCAGAATTACTGGATGGTGATACATCCGCCGGTGCTGTTTCTTGGTTTTGCTTCAACACTTATACCTTTTGCTTTTGCCATCGCGGGACTTTGGACAAGAAAGTTTGGTGATTGGATCAAACATGCTTTACCCTGGGGGTTATTTGCTGCCGCTACGTTAGGCGTCGGCATTATGATGGGCGCAATGTGGGCCTATGAATCATTGACCTTTGGTGGTTATTGGGCATGGGACCCGGTGGAGAATGCATCGCTGGTTCCGTGGTTAATATTAATTGCAGGTATTCACACTGCGTTGATCTATAAACATAGCGGTCATTCATTACGTGCTACCTACCTATTCTTCATTCTCACTTTTGGCTTTATACTCTATTCAACGTTCCTGACCCGCAGTGGCATTTTGGGAGATTCATCCGTGCATGCTTTCACTGATCTTGGAATGAATGTGCAATTATACCTGCTGATGTTTTGTTTTATGTGGGGCGGAGCAATTGTAGCAGCAAAGGATTTCAGGCAAAAACTGATCACAGGCATCGCTGCTATTGGAATGGTCATTGTGATCTATTGTACAACTGGTATCATCATAGGATTGGTTGCTTTATTGATCGGGCTGGGATTTTTAATTTATCAAATACAAACACAAGTCCCGACCATTCACAAAGAAGAAAGCGGATCATCAAGAGAATTCTGGATGTTCATTGGCGCGCTGGTTTTCTTTCTATCAGCGATTGTTATCATCGGCAAAACATCTTTACCCGTTTTGAATAAAGTATTGGAATCACTACATGAATGGTTCCCCGGCGTAAAAATGTTTGACAAAAAGATCGCCGCACCCGCTGATGCGGAATTTGCTTACAATAGCATACAGGTTTATGTTGCGGTGATCGTTGCCTTATTAACCGCCATTACACAATATTTTAAATACAAAGACACCCCTACTTCTTTTTTTTGGAAGAAAATACTCACTCCCACTATCATCGCCGTTGTGATCGTTGGTCTTGCATTAGCTTTTGGCAATTTTAACTATG
>DASVNY010000766.1:0-2796 GCA_036383615.1 Chitinophagaceae bacterium | reverse complement strand
AATTGAGTGACCTCGGTGATGCAGAAGGAAGATTATTATTCAATGTTGGTTTTGATGCCCGTCATTACCTGCCCATTTACAGGAATATGATCTGGGCCGTTAGAGCAGCCGGTGATTTTTCATGGGGTGATCAAAAAGTTGTCTATTACTTAGGTGGTGTTGACAACTGGTTCTCTCCACAATTCAATAAGGCAGCGCAAGCCAGGCCCGACCGCACGGACTACTCCTATCAATCACTCGCTGTAAACCTGCGCGGCTTTAAACAAAATGTCTCCAATGGCAATAATGCGTTTGTGATCAATAGTGAAGTGAGAGTTCCTGTGTTTTCTACATTCTTTAATAAGCCAATTAATAATGCATTCCTCCGGAATTTTCAGTTAGTCCAATTCTTTGATCTCGGCGCAGCCTGGACCGGCAATCCTTTTGACATCGAACGCCCGGGTGTTGTTTACAGCAATCCCCCTGATCCGGTATCCATTAAGATAAAAGCTGGTGGTATTGGCCCATTTGCCGGTGGTTATGGATTAGGTGCAAGAAGTACATTGTTGGGCTACTTCCTTCGCCTGGATGCCGCCTGGGAAATGAAAGGATTATTCAGGGGTAAGCCAATGTGGTACTTTGCAATGGGATTTGATTTCTGATCCAACAAACTACTTTATTTATAGAGAAAGATCCCTCCTGTATGGAGGGATCTTTGTTTGTGTGCGGATGCAGACAAACTAACCAACAATCAACCATCTTATACCAGGCTCCTGGAAATGCGTTTTATCGAAATATAAATGATGGTCATAAAAACAGCGAAGCAGCCGATCATCGCCCATATATAAAAATGCCCGAAGGGGTGAATAAACATATAGCCGATATCCTTTATTAGCTGGAGTGGATTGGTGATTACATCCCAGCTATTGAAGCGAAGAAACCGGCCAATATAAATTCCCAGGGCAATGAGCCACATCACCGGCAAGAGAAAAACAAACTGGTTCCGGACCTTGTAATAAAAGCTAACGACCTTCTCCATTTGTCGCACCGATAAAACACCTAATAAAATTCCGTTCCATGCAAATGAAAAGATGAGTGTGAGATCGAACCAGCGGAATGTGCCTTCAGTTAGTTTCAAATGAAACAGGTCAGTCAGTATATAAAATGAATTGGGAATAAATAATATCCATACTAAAAGCACCAAACTGAATTTCCATTTACTCCCGCTCCATCCTGGTTTATTGATCAGCTTTGTGGATATAAAATAGGGAACAGCTGCGAGGAATAAATTCCAGGGCAGAAATATAAAGAACAATTGCCCGGTAATAATTGTCCTGGTAAGTACAAGCAAAACACTGAAAGCAGAAGACAATATGAGTAATTTGTCCATCTCCGTTCTTGCTGAATATATATCGCGAAAGAATTTATTCATTGCTGGCATATCAAATAAGTTTAGGCAGAAAAATAATCAGTCCAACTGCTACCGCAGTGATCGCCGAAAAAAGCACCGCTGCTGCCGCTACATCCTTAATGTATTTAACAGCAGGCTGCTTTTCGGGCGACAAATGATCCATCATTTTTTCTATGGCTGTATTAAATATTTCGGATACCCAAACAAACCCGGTGGCAAGTGCCAGCATCGCCGCTTCATTGTTTGACACGTTAAAAGCGATAGCCAGCGCAATAACGATTATTGTCATTAGCAAATGAATGATCGCATTGTGCTGTGTTTTGAAAAATGCCAGCACGCCTTCCCAGGCAAAGCGAAAACTTCCTGCTCTTGCCCTTATCGAAAAGTTTGATTGCGTATTCTTTTCCATGATACGGTTTTAGATCACCATTGAATTTTTCTTGAAAAACGCATCACGATGGCCAGCGTAAGGAACAAGCCAATGCTGCCAAGTAATAATGCATAATCCTGTAACTGCAGGATAGTGAACACATAAGAATATAGCAGCACGAGCACAAACGACAACAACATCGATAGTTTCATTGAGCCCAACAACCCTTTGACAAACCAGGTGATCAGTCCAACAGTTGCCAATGCTGCAATACTATAAGCGATATTGAAACCGGTGTATTCAGAAATAGATAATAATAATGTATAGAAAAGGATAAGGGCAAAGCCGATCAGGCCATATTGAACAGGATGCACGGATCTTTTATTGGTTGTTTCGATCAGGAAAAAAGCAGTAAAAGTGAGCAGGATACAAAGAATGGCATACTTGACGGACCGCATTGTTTTTTGATAACCGCTTACGGGAATGAACAGGTCAGTACCAAAAGAAGATGACTCAAGTGTAAATGATTCATCCTTCCATTGCTGCGGAAAATTTCTCGTGTGTGAAAGGTTCTTCCATGTGGCTTCAAAACCGGTTTTATTAATAGAAGAACTAAAGGGTAATTGATTGCCGCTAAAACTTGGATCTGGCCAGGTTGATGACATCTTTACCAATGTTTCCTTACCAACCGGTGTAAATAATAGTTGTTCCGAACCATTCAGGTTTATTGTCGCCGTGAAATTCATATCCGCGGCTGCTATTTCCGGGCTGATTGCAAGAGCTCCTGTAAAAGCTTCACGGAATACTCCATTGCTAACTATCGAGGGGCTTAAGCTAACTACAGAATCATTCAGTTTGATCTGTATCTCCTCTCTTAATCCCTTTGCATCCGAAATACCCATACAGATATAGGCATCTTTCCAGGTCATGTTTTCAGGTAGCAACTTCATCTGGGCAAGTGGCAGCGCTGAGAACTTTCCTTTCATACTCATCTCTGATGAATAAAGCATCACCTGGTAAATGCCCCTGTACTTTT
>DASVNY010000765.1:0-2045 GCA_036383615.1 Chitinophagaceae bacterium | reverse complement strand
GTCGCCTATAACATGAGTGAATGGGAAAATTTTGCAGGCATATTGAAAGGACCAAAAAGTGATATTGCTGTTTTGCTTATTACTTTTTTACTGACGGTGCTTGTTGACCTGGTCGTAGCCATTGAAATTGGAATGCTGCTCGCCATCTTTCTCTTTATGCGAAAGATGATCCGCTTCAGCGAGGTGAATATGCTTAAAAAAGATGATGACAATGATAACGGGATCAACAATTTCGATATTCCCGGCGAAGTGGAGGTATTTGAGATCACCGGTCCTTTCTTTTTTGGCGCCGCTTATAAATTTAAAGATGCTATTAAGATCATTGAAAAGCCACCACAGATCCTGCTCATCCGCATGCGACAGGTGCCGATCATTGACGCAACGGGTATCAAAACATTAAAAGAGGTGTACCGGGAAACAAAAAACCGGGGAATCAAATTAATACTGAGCGAAGTAAATAGTGAACAGGTAATTAGCGAATTAAAGAGCTCCCGGCTTTTATTTGCCATCGGCAAAGCCAATGTAACAAAGACATTTGAAGCTGCTGTGCAACGTTGTAATAATATTCTTACATAACAAATGAGTGCAACAGGTTGTTACTGTTGCAGCTGGTTCTTTTCAATATTTTTCCCAACTTCCTGTACCAGCTCAAAAGGGCGCTGTTCATCAGAACTCCACACTCCATCGTTACAAGACAGGTTGGCAAAAAAAACTTCATTCAACACCACATGCCACGAAGCAGATATGCCATTTTGTTCGTTATTGGGATAGATCCATCCTTTATGCTGATTTCCATCAAATTTGAATTCAATATCAAATATTTTCTTTTCCATAAAACTGTATATTGAAAAATTATGCCATCTGCTTCTTCAGCGTATGATCTTTTAAAAAATAATTGTAGAATTTATTCCTCAGTAATTCTTCTTTTATATGCCGGCTGCTGCGACAATTTCTGGTTTATTCTTTGCTTGTATTATTGGGTACTTCGATGAGTTATGTACTAATACAAACTACTCACTGCTCAAACAGCAGTTCCCTCTGAAACCTCAGACCTTTAAAACTTTTTTTATGACAGAGACCTTACCGCAAGTAGGAAGCATTGATCTTTTGAGAAAGGTGGGAGACCTTTCCCAGGATGGCGCATTTATCTGCAACCCGATCACGCTGCAGGTTAGCTATGTGAATGATAAATTCGCCTCGGTCTTTGAAAAGACAAAGGAAGAATTGCTGAACAGTTCCGATTCATTGCTTCAAATGGTCAGCACGGAAGATATCAGCTACCTGCAACACCAGCATGCAAAACTGCTGGCAACAGGAAGTATTAATGATGCTGAATTCCGTCTTCATACTCCTGGTGGCAGCGCCAGGCATGTGTCATGCGATGTATTTACTGTTGATAATGAAACAGCTTTTGGTTTTGTAAAGGACATCAGCCTGCAAAAAGAGCATGAAGATTATCTTACAACCTATGGTGCAAAAAAGGATATTCTTTTAGATATCGTTGCACACCATCTTTCGAGAACAGCGAAAATTTCTGAGAATATCCTGAATGGCATACGATCAGGCAGTGACAAAGCTTCTATCACTCATAAATTAGAGATCATCCACCATGAAGCAAACAGGTCCGTGAACATTATCCGCAATTTCCTGATAAAGGAGCACCGTGAATCTGAAAATGTGTATATCAGGAAAACCCGTTTTGATCTTTTACAAAAATTGCAGACGGCTGTTGATAAAATGATGGCAGCCAATATGAACAAGAAAATTGAATTGATCACCACCTGCCGGAACCTGAATATCAATACGGATATAGTTAAGTTCTTCCAGATCATACATCACCTGGTATCCAATGCTGTTCAGTTTACTCCCGATGGCGGTGATATCTACATCGCTGTTGAAGAATATCCTGAAACATTTGTCGTGCATGTGCATGACAATGGAACAGGTATGCCGATTGACCTGCTTGGGGCTTTGCAGGAATATTTTGATCCTGCAACCGGGGACCATGACAATAATTTGCAATTGGGAGGCTTAAACGTGGTGAG
>DASVNY010000764.1:0-7719 GCA_036383615.1 Chitinophagaceae bacterium | reverse complement strand
ATGACGGCACCAACACCGTGAGTGCAACAGGTAATCTTGACTTTTTTCATTTTAACAATTTTGTTGATAGTATCCGGGGAACGGCCACGATCACTTCGCCCATAGATGAAGGGCACAAAAGTATTTTGCTTTGTCACCTTGCAAGTATTGCACACAGAACCGGCAGAACATTGAATTGCGATCCGAAAAATGGGCATATATTAAATGATCCCGGTGCTATGAAACTGTGGAGAAGGGAATATGAAAAAGGATGGGAGCCAAAACTATAAACTAAGCCACAAATAATCTTCTACCCACATGCAGCAAAAACAGTATGGCATTCTTTCACTCCCCGTGATCGTGGGAGCTCTTGGTTTTTTTGTTGACATCCATGACCTTCTTCTTTTTAATATTGTAAGAAAAGCAAGCTTTAAAGATCTTGGCGTGGCCGAAGATGCCATGAAAGGTTTTGGAGAAAACATTATAAGCTGGCAAATGATCGGGTTGACCATTGGCGGCATTATATGGGGAATATTAGGAGACAAGAAAGGAAGAAAAAGTGTTTTGTTCGGAAGCATCCTGCTTTATTCATTAGCTACGATCGCCAATGGTTTTGTCACCGATATTGAGCAATACAAATGGTTCCGCTTTATTGCCGCGTTGGGTCTTGCAGGTGAATTAGGCGCCAGCATTACGTTAACGAGTGAACTATTACCCAAAGAAAAAAGAGGCATTGCTGCCACCATCATTGCTACCAGTGGTGTGATGGGAACTATCACTGCTTACTTTGTTTATGATCTAAGCGGCCAGGACTGGCGACTCTGTTATTATATCGGTGGAACAATGGGATTGCTATTGTTGTTGCTTCGTGTGAGTGTTTTTGACAGTCATATGTATAATGCAGCAAAAACAAAAGATACAAGGTTTGGAGATTTCCTGATGCTGATCGGTAAAAAGGAAAGACTGTTCCGCTACCTGCGGGGAATAATGATCGGGCTTCCCGTATGGTATGTGATCGGTATTTTGATCAGCTTCTCCGATGAGTTTGCGAACCGTTTTAAAATCGCCGGTTTTGATCAGCCAAAAGCATTGATGTTACAATATGTGGCGCTCGCTTTTGGTGATTTGACTGCAGGATTTCTCAGTAATTATATTAAAAGCAGGAAGAAAACGCTGTTCTTGTTTTATGGCATCTTAACCACATTTATCATTTTGTTCTTTGCATTAAGAGGCGGAGGCAATGCGTTTAACATGTACCTGCTTTGTATGGGACTTGGATTTGGCTCAGGTTTATCTGTGTTGTATATCACCATGAGTGCTGAACAATTTGGCACCAACCTCCGGGCAACAGCAGCGATTTCAATACCAAATCTTGTAAGAGGTTTCCTGCCATTAATGATTATCCTCTTCCAGTTCCTGAGAAGTAAAACTGTATTGAATAACTATGTCACCGCCGCTTGGATCACGGGTATTATTGTGATGGCCATCGGTTTCATTTCGGCATTTTATACAAAGGAAACTTTTGGAAAGGACCTCAATTTTATAGAGAAAGATCCTTCTTAAGAGATTTATCCTTTGATCATTGTCTTTAAGAAAGATTGCACTGTTTCTGATCTTCCTATCGGCTCCAAAAATAAATTGAACACATTTACGGCTACTGCCAGCCAGGTAGCGGGATGTTTTAATTTTTTATACTTCCATGCGCCCAACAATAACATGCCAATGATCAATCCTTCTGCGATATAAAGCGGGGGCATGATCTCAATATTCGGCCAGTTCTTTGCGTGCATTCCAACATATATATTTTGTACGCCACGCCCCAATGCAGGCATCATAATGATAAACACTGTTGAAATCAACCACCATGAATGATTTTCCAATTGTTTGCGGTGAATGATACTTTTAATAACTGCATATCCAAATGCGGTCATCATCACAATTTCTACAGCCGCCACACCAAAAAAGAACCAGGGTTCAAAGGGGCCAAATCGGTCACGCATAACCGCTGACCGTTCGGCCGAAACAATATCACGATGCATCATACTGAATGCTGTTAAGCAAACAGCGCCGGCTATAAACATCCCGATGATGCCATTGGTGCGATGTCTTGCCAATTGACCATGTGTAGCATAATAAGGTTGAATGATAAGATAGATATACCAAATGGTTCCTGTCCAGTAATGGATGTGAACGGACCAGGCGTTTTCGCTAAAATCGTCCCAGTAGTCTTTAAAAATTCCGAATTGCATAAAGATCATGGGGATGATCATCCACAAGTAGAGGGATTTGTACCTGGTCATAAGAAGCTTTGGTTTTAATTCATATTCAATTTATGAAGACCTATTTAGTAACCACCTATAAGGTTTTGGAAACCTTATAGGTCTAACCTTATAAGTCAAAAATATTAACCTGTTTCAATTCTACATGCCGGTCATGAAATTCGATAAATTGCTTAACCGAACCAAACCATCCTATTACTTCTTCACGTTTTATTGTAGTTGGCCGCTTACTGATAATTGTGTTATAGCTGTCATGAGACCACTCACCCATTTTTTTGGCCAGGCCATGATGAATAGCATTTTTATGAATATAAAAAAGGAAAGAAGTAATATCATTGTCCACTTTTGCTTCGCTGCGTTTCAGGTAATCTATAAATAAACCTCCTTTCCGGTTATACATATTATTAAACGCTTTTGCATACCCATTCAGGCAATTGCTGAATTGCTCCATTGTAAAATCTGGCAGCGAATGAATTTTAGCATCAAAAGGTTTTTCCTTTTTTAATTCAAAATATGCTGCCAGTTCATTGTCCTCCTTTATCCTGGCCAACAGGTGAAAATGATTTGGCAGTAATGAATAAGCAAACAAGTCCGCCACAGGCACTATATGGCTTTTGAGTTTTACAAGAAAATAATTGTAATTCTCCTCAGACAAAAAAAGCTTTTCGTTGCCAACAGCCCTGCTGAACAGATGATAATAATTTCCGGGAAGCAACGGGATATGATACTTACTCACGAGGGTCGTTTTATCAAGGCCAATTTAGTTAGACCTATAAGGTTTAAAAAGCCTTATAGGTCCGTTTTTCATGTTTATTTCACCCTCAAATACCTGTCAAAAAACGGGAATACTTCCCTAAAACACCCTTCCACCAGCTCCCTCGAGCTTATTTGTATGATCGTCTATATATGTTTCTGCGAATATTTTATCAAAATGATCCTAGCTTTTTAGAGAGTACCTATAAGGTTTAAAAACCTTATAGGTCTATTTGTAGGTCTATTTGTTTACTTAACTGCAAATTGCTGCAGTATATGTTTGAATTCCTCGCTTCTTCCCCAGTCGATTTTCAACGCTGTTAAACTGTTGAGCGACGGCAAATGATCTTCGATCATGGTAATAGGAAAACTGGCTTCCCATTTTTATATATTTCGATTTAAAAACTATTACTCAATCCCTTTTTTATCACAAACCTCCTGAAATGAATAAAATGATCCTTATCCTTTAGTTTTTTTTCCCGGTCTGTCTTTATCTCCTCTTCCGTGTACTGGGTCACATAGCAAGGCATAATTGTTAAAGCCAGGTCCTCATCATCCTGGGTGTACTCAATTTTCACATTAAAGTATTGCTCATTAACGTAAGCCAGGTCCCAACGATCACCCTGCTCTTTTGTCCAGGCCACATAGTAAAGTGGGTATCGTTCAACCCAGCCCTCCTGCAAAAGCAGTTGTGTAACCGCGGTGCCGGCCACAATATGTTCAGAATGGCGTGTATCTCCATCCGGACCAAAAGTCAGGATGAATGCAGGATCGATCACAGGAACAATCTTGCGCAATGTGTCCAATAGCCTTTTATGTTCCCTGAAATATTTTCCAACACCGATCCTTGTATCAAGCCTGTCGATCCCTAAAAAGATAGGCGCTTCAATACCCATTTTATTACAAGCACATCTTGATTCCTCTTTTCGCAGGTTCCCCAATGAATCGCCTGCAGGAATTTTTGTTACTCTTGTTCCATCCTTTCCATCGGTGGCAATGATCAGTTGAACTTTATAACCGAGCTTTTTATACTTTATCAGTACTTCCGCAATAGCGCTTTCATCATCGGGATGCGGGAAAATGGCCAGCAGGGTCTTATTGGTTTGAGTAAACCCATTTGTTGTGACCATCAATAGAATGATGAGAGATACAATCTTTATCATTTTATATTTCATGCTTTATTTTTAATGATCCCAGGTCAAAATCCGTGAATATAATTTATACAGCTTTTCCTTTGCTTATTTTCAACCGCTTTCCATAAGTGAGCATTCTCCATATCCATTCCAATGGGCCATAGTTAAAATAGTTGAACCAAAGATTGCTGTAAAGAATTTGAAGCCCATAAATACCCAGCGCAACAGGAAAGAATACGGATGGCCCGATATTACCACCAAGGCCAAGACCTACTCCGTAAAAAATACCAACACAAATAACAGTTTGCATTAAATAGTTGGTGAGCGCCATGCGTCCAACAGGAGCCAATGCTTTCCATTTTGTGTCGCCTTTCTTTTTCACCCAATACAAACAAATAGAAGAAACATAAGCAAGGCTCAATGGCACCACACCCAGCGCATAGGTAATAGTATCAAATAATCCTATTGAATTGGGTACAGATTTTTCATCGATCTCAAAATAGGTACAGGCAACAGAAGCCGGAACACCTATGATAAAGCCCCATTTTCTTAGCTTTTTAAAAAGCGAAATATAATTCTCCAAATTAGCATAGATCATTTTTCTGCCCGCCCAAAAACCAATCAGGAACATCCCGAACACTTTTGGAATACGGTTCGATTCGATGATATACCCGTAGCGCCAGAAGAAACCTGACTCCTGCCAGTTTCTCCATTCATTCCAGCCACTACCTTCTTTATAGAGATAATTTCTGAAGCTATCGCCTATAATACCATTGCTATCATCGATGCGCATAGCAATGTTTTCTAAAAAAGCCCCTGTCCTGAAATGGAACAATACTTTAATTGTATCGATAAGGATCGGCGATGTGATCAATACCGCTGCCCAGATCAGGAGTGTTTTATCACTGCATTTTCGAAATAGGGGCAATAAAAGACCGACTGAGGCATACAAAAAAAGAATGTCACCTTCCCACAACCCAAATACATGGATTGCTCCAAAAATTAATAATATTGATAACCTCCGGTAGAATATTATTAATGGATTAACCCCTCTTTGTTCATTGCGGATCAAAATAATTGAAAAGCCTATCCCAAATAATAAGGAGAACAGGCTATAGAATTTTCCTTTTATAAAAGTAAGTTCAAATAATCCTAATAAACCATCTGCCGGCCATGTACTTAATGATTCTCTTGTTGCTTGCAACATAAAACCCCAGCCGGTGAATCCAATAATATTATCGAGCAGGATGCCCAGTATAGCAAAACCCCGAAGTACATCAAGGATATCTGCTCTTTCGCTTTGTAAAACAGGTATAGCTTTATTACTCATATACAAGTTAGTTATAGATCCACTCTTTGATAACTCCCTGATCTTTCTATTTACTACGTTTTCCCCTGAAGGTATAAGACACAGACGGCCACCAAATCATCACTATCTCTGCGATCAACAGCGGAACAAAAGAGAAAAAATATTCATTCACCACTCTTCTGAATGTGGGGTCCGAAATGGCACCAAATAAAAAATCAAGCGGCAATATATCATCGACCCTGACCGCTACAAAACCCAGTACACATATATAGCTTCTCACCATCATTTGCCGATGCACTTTTATATTCTTTGCTTTAATGGCTTTCCATGCAAAAAATGTTGAGATCACCGCTAATACTGTTAGAAGAAATAAGGAGATGCGGCAGGGATGACAATGACTGATCAGAGAAAGTCTTCCTGCAGAGATGCCGATCAACCCGATACCTGCCATATAGATCTTTCCGCTGATCCGATGGAAACGCAGAAAACGATTACGGATAAATGGCCAGAATTGCATAGGGCCAAGCAATAAAGTCATTGCACCACCAACAAGGTGCAGGGTCACCCATAGCTGGTTATGAAAAAAGCTGTTGCCAAACAGGCGGCTTCGGTGACCGTAGAAGTAAGGAACAACATTATCAAGAAAAAAATAAAGAGAAAGAAGAAGGATGCCACTCCAGATCAAAACAAGCAATAGGTTGTTAATGGTAAATCGTGGTGTGAGCATTAGTCGCTGTTTTATAAAACCACTCATCGCCATCGATCAATTCAAAACATCAATGTGGCTTTGATATATTAAATAGTTACAAGCAATTATTTATTACAGCTACTAACCTGCGTCTTTAGTACTCATATGCAGAGTATCATTATGCATCACTCAATTCATAAGCCTGCATAGTCAGTGGTAAAAGTCGATAAAGTTTTCGGAACGGCGAAACCCAATTTTAAAAGCGATCCTGCAGAAGTATGGTCGAGTCTGATCAAACCTAAAAGAATAGTCGAAGTTGTTTTTGAAAACTTGTTCAGCCTGTGAATGCTCCACTGATATGAATGTATTGAAAAGTGAAATATAAAATAGCCGGGAAGACGGCAAGACGAGAAGTATTGACTAATTGATCTTTACTTATCGACTTTCCGTCTTACCGGCAAAAATTATTTTTGGGACAACCTCTTCGCTTTTTATTTTCCATTAAGGACAGGTAATGTTCGGATTGAATGGCGCAAACATACCAGAAGGGTTAGGTTCAAATATCCATGCATGAAGGCTCCAGTGTGGCATGGGAAGCGGTGTTCCGCCAACCTCAAAAGGCTGGTTGCCAAACATCGGTTGCGCTTGTCCGGTATTTATTACGATATACTCCACGCCAATTAATTGAAATTTTCCACCCGGGCCTTTCGTATAAAGAAGTACTTCGGGCTTTAGCGGATCAAAGATTTCGTCAACAAGGGCTGGGTTTGCCCAATGATATCCCATACCTCCCAATCCTGGCACAGAAACGCAATGATCGTCGGGCTGATAACCGTCCTTAATTGCTAACGTGCTGGAATTGTATTTTGCATTAGCGCTATGCACAGATCTTATGAGTTTTGCTTCAAGAGCCCCTACCGTGCCCTGGCCTGGCTCTGTACTGTGCATTGTGGTTGTGGTTTCCAGGTTTTTTGATCTTGTCATTTCATTCCCGGCTTCTTTTTTACACGATGCCGATGCAAGTAGCAGTAATGCTCCAAATAAAAATTTCCCGGATGTTAAATTCATTCTCATTGTAAAGGTTTAAATGGTTATTAATATTTTCAATTGTTGAACCAAAAATAAACCCTCATTAGTTGAAGAATGAAGCAGGCTGTTATGAATTGTAAGTTGTGAGTACTGAATTGTGATTAGTGAATTGCGATTTGCAAAAAATGAAGTATTTCTGCACTCTTCTGTTCGTAGGTCCAACTGTTCTACTGTTCATTTAATGCTTCCAGTCAGCATCCCAGCCATTTGCAATGATTATTCCTGATGCACTGCCATCGGCGGCCACCCATTTTATTGTATTGTTTTCCGTGTAGGTGATAAATTTACCATCGGGTGACCACGAGGTCCTTGTTTCAGCATTATCTGATGATATGCCGATACCTGCCTTGATTATTCTTAGTCCTGTACCGTCAGCGTTCATGACAGCGATTGAGCTTTCGGTATTGGGATTATTTAAGGGGTGGACAGTAACAGAAAGTTTCGTGCCGTCGGGAGACCAGGAAGGTTTCCAATAGTCGTTGTCATTAA
>DASVNY010000763.1:0-9145 GCA_036383615.1 Chitinophagaceae bacterium | reverse complement strand
GGGAACATTATTCCGGATGCATACGATGGATCCAAAAAGCATAGATCAACAATGCTCACTACTGATCTTTCCTTGAAGTTTGATCCAGTATATGAAAAAATTTCCCGTCGCTTCTATGAAAATCCTGATCAGTTGGCTGATGCCTTTGCCCGTGCGTGGTTCAAATTAACGCATCGTGATATGGGTCCCCGTGCCCGTTATCTCGGTAATGAAGTGCCTGCGGAAGAGTTGATCTGGCAGGATCCTGTTCCTGCTGTTGATCATGCATTGATTGATGCAAAAGATATTGAAGCACTCAAAGAAAAAGTTTTAGCATCCGGTCTTACTGTTCCCCAACTGGTTTCAACAGCATGGGCTTCTGCTTCTACTTTCCGTGGTTCTGATAAACGTTGTGGCGCCAATGGTGCCCGTATCCGTTTGGCCCCGCAGCGATATTGGGCCGTGAACAACCCGGCGCAATTGGATAAAGTGTTAGATGCGTTGGAAACAATTCAAAAGGAGTTTACTGCCTCAGCAACTTCTGGAAAAAAAGTTTCATTAGCCGACCTTATTGTATTAGCTGGTTCTGCTGCTGTAGAAAAAGCAGCAAAAGATGCCGGCCACATTATAAAAGTTCCTTTTACTCCTGGCCGTACGGATGCATCACAGGAACAAACAGATGTTGAATCCTTTGCTGTGCTGGAACCGATAGCTGATGGCTTCCGTAATTATTTAAAAACAAGATTTACCATTCCAACAGAAGAATTGTTGGTTGATAAAGCACAGTTGCTTACACTAACAGCTCCTGAGATGACGGTTGTGGTTGGAGGCATGCGTGTATTGGATACTAATTTCAATAATTCCAAACACGGCGTTTTCACAGAAAAGCAAGGAACACTCAGTAATGATTTCTTTCTGAACCTGCTTGACATGAGTACAGCCTGGAAAGCGGTTGATGAACAGAAAGAATTGTTTGAAGGCAGTGATCGTTACACAGGCAAACTAAAATGGACCGCTACCCGTGCTGACCTGATCTTTGGTTCCAACTCTGAATTAAGAGCGATTGCCGAAGTGTATGGCAGTGCCGATGCTAAAGAAAAGTTTGTGACAGATTTTGTTGCAGCCTGGACCAAAGTGATGAACCTTGACAGGTTTGATCTGTAATGTTTAGAAGACTTGTTTAGGATACCTATAAGGTTTTAAAAACCTTATAGGTATCCTAAACAAGGTTATTCAAATTGCTTTATCAATCACCTCCGCCGCATCCACCGCAGCCTCCGCCACAACTGCCTCCACATCCGCTGCTACCACAACCCCCTCCTGAAGATTCGCCTCCACCACCCCCAACTTTTGTTTTAAATGCTGCCTCCAGATTTGTTACATAGTAATCAGTGCCTAAAGCAATAAACCCCAGAAAAGCAAACTGGTTGACAGTCGAAGAAACAGTAAAAGGCTGCCCAAGTGTATGATCCTCGTATCCTTCTTTTATTAGTGCACCAAAAACCGCCTTAGGCCTGATTGAGGCAAAAACGATGATATAAATAAATCCCATCATTATCATCATAATTAAGAGATAATTGACCGGTTTATCATGATTTACACCTTGTATAAGTCGGGCAATACCGATCAATACTATTATGAAAGCCGGCAGATGTATCCAATACTGATTGAGGTCAACGGTCTTAAAGGTTTGAGCCAATCCTTCATGATAAGTTGCCTCATCATCATATATCCTGGCCAAATTTTCATAGCTGATCCTCTCTCCATCTTCATATCCTTTCAGCAATTGCCTGATCAATGGATTTTCTTCATTTGTTGAGTATCGGTAATTGGTTGCGTTAAAAGTAAATTGCGCTTTTCGTTCCGCCGTCAGTATTTGTCTTGTTACAAGATCAACAATAGCTGTTTGCAATGATCTGTTACGTCCAAATGCAAAACGGGTCAGTTGGTAAACATTGGCGTCTCCCTTATAATTGTTTTTATGGATCGTTCTTACCTGCTCCCGGATATTTTGATAAATAAGCCATAAACTAATGGCAAATGCCACGATCAGTCCAGCATAAAAAACAAGAAACTTAGGACCCGTCAACTGAAAAGGATTACTGGTTGCGTAAAACAAAGGGATAACAAAAGGAGCTATAAGAAGTAAAAATATTTTTTGTAATGGCGGTTTCTTTATCGTTTCAGGTATAACCGTACTGGCAAACCTCTCTGCCCGGGGTGCGGGCCATACATCATTAGGAGGTTCTTCTTCAAATACATCTTTGTAAAGCTGAAGTGTTGCTTCATACCATTGATTGTGCCGGGCTTTTTCGATCTCCCCTCCTTTTGATGGATGATGATGTACCGGTTGCCTGAGCGTGTTATCACAAAACTCTTTCCAATAGCTTTGGGTATAGGTCAAATGCAAGTGCCAGGCTTCATCAATATCCGCTGAGGGTGATGCACCCTGTGGTGAAATGCAGCATAGAAAGATGAATTTTTTATACTCCCGGATAACCTTTTCGGTATAGGCAGATGACCAATTATTCTGAAAAGATAGTTTGTCGGAAAATTTGATGCTGGAAGCCTGGTCATCAATATTAAACCCCTGTATCCTCTCCCACAACTCTTTGTGTTCTATCAATCGCATAAAGAAACTTTTACAAAGCTATACAGTTTGAAAAGACCTATAAGGTTTTAAACCTTATAGGTCTTTTCAAACATTTTATTCTTCAAGCGTGGCCTTACCCTTCGACACCTTCAGCTTATACCCCACTCCCACCTTCAACGCATAGTTTTCCTTATCATGACTTACCGGGAAACCAAAACAAACAGGATAGTCATAGTCTTTTACAATATCACGAATGATCTCATAGGCTGTTTGCCCAAAAGGACGTTCAGTATCTTTTGTATCGGTAAATCCCCCTATGATCAATCCAGCCAGTTTTGACAGCTTGCCGCTTCTTTTTAATTGCCAGAACATGCGATCGATATTATAAAGATATTCTCCCACATCTTCAATGAACAAGATCCGACCTCTTGTTTTGATATCGGAGTCAGTTCCTACAAGATGTGCCAGTAATGCAAGATTGCCACCCACCAACTCTCCTACCGCTTCACCCTTCTGATTAAATTCATGCAGTGCGCACTGGTATTTTATTTTCTTTCCTTCCAATGCATTTTTTAATGACAACACATATTCATTCTTATATCCTTCATCATTAAAAGCAGCTGCCATCGGCGCATGAATAGAAGAGATATTATAATTGGAATAAAGATGCGAATGCAGTACAGTAATATCACTGTATCCAATAACCCATTTGGGTTGCTTCTTGAATTTTTTGAAATCCACTCTTTCAATGATCCTTCCCATTCCATAACCTCCCCTGGCGCATAGAACAGCTTTCACTTCATCATCATCCAGCATTTCCTGAAAATCATTCAATCTTTCATCATCTGTTCCTGAAAAATAATTGGTGGAATTACTGCCAACAGTCTTACCAATCTTCACCTGGTAACCCCATTCCTGCAGTGTGCTCACACAGGTTTGCACTTTATCAATTGTCATAAAGCCGGCAGGACAAGTCAAACCGATCATATCGCCTTTTTGTAAATAGGGAGGAGTTTTTATCATATGGTAAATTTATGGAAGAAAAAGAGGAACGCAGATGCTACGGGTTGGAATGATTTACACGGATTTTATCTGTGATAATCTGTTTGATCTGTGTTATCCGTGTTCCTTTCTCTAAACAGTCAGTTTCCTATCCCTTGCAACCGTTTCCCATTCGCCCGATACTAGTCCATTTTCAACTATATAAACTCTTTCATACAACGCAACAGTTGGACAAACATGAAAAGGCAGACCATATAAAATATCACCGGGCTGATAAGAATGATCGTTTGCTGTTTCCAACACAAGATGTTCTTCGCTCTGGCTAACAGCATTGAGCCCTGTTGCATTCAAAAAGAAAACTCTTTTGCTGATCTCATTCTCCGCTGCAACTGATTTATGTCCCAGGTCAACACATACACGACCCGGCGCCGGTAATGAGATAACACGTGTAACGAGTACCGCTGCTGTTAAAAATTTTTGCTCGGGACACAGATCGGAATAATTCTTATCCCAATAGATAAAAGTGCCGGGACTGCATTCAATAGCCTCCCGTTTGCAATGAATAGAAAAAGATGGAGAGCCGCCAGCAATTATTGTTGGCAACTGCAATGCTTTATTTAATTCTTCCACCATTTTAAAAGCAGTATCACACTCTTTTTTCTTTGCTTCCAGATCAGGATTCCTGATATGACCATCATAAGCATGCAAGCCAGTAATAGAAATACCTTTCAATCCTTTGCATTGATCAAACAACTCAATGGCGTCTTTTGGCGAAATACCTGAACGGTTCATTCCAACATTCAGATCAATATAAATAGGTACGCTCAAATCATTCTTCTCAAATATGTCCGATTGCTCTTTTGCTGCTGCTATATTGTCAACCAAACATGAAAACCGGGTAGCAGGATATTGCCTGGTCAGTTTTACAAAACGATGCAGTTTAGGCCCTATCGGCTGGTATGCCAGCAAAACATCTCTTGCTTCACATTGCGCCAGCATCTCGGCTTCGGCGATAGTGGCACATTTGAATTTTTCAATACCAGCCTCTAACATTAACCGGGCAACATCGGGTGATTTATGTGTTTTAATATGCGGTCGCAATCTCCTTACATCACCTACCATATTTATGGCAAGCTGAATATTATGTTTCACCCTTTCAGGAAAAATTACCAGCGCCGGAGAATCTAATTCATCAACGTTCTTAATAGCATACCAGCTATCTTTTTGTGGGATCATGTACTACTATATTAGTCTATTTCAAATATCGCTTCAATTTCTACAGACACATTACCGGGCAAAGAACCCATACCCACCGCACTTCTCACACCTATCCCGTTTTCATCACCCCATACCGCTGCAAACAATTCGCTGCAACCATTGATCACTACCGGGTGTTTTTCATACTCAGGTGTAGCATTCACCATACCCAATAATTTCACTACTCGTTTTATCCTGTCAAAGCCTCCTAATTGCTCGTTGATCGCTGCCAGCATGGCTAACCCGCATTGCCGGGCAGCGGCTTTGCCTTGTTCATCGGTCAGGTCCTTACCTAATTTTCCCGTGATAAGTGTGCCATCATTGTTGACAGATACATGTCCCGACACATACAAAAGGTTGCCCACGATCAAACAACGTTTATAAATACCTTTTGAAACAGGCAATTGGGGGAGTTGAAGCCCCATGTTCTCTAATTTTTCGTTTACAGAATTACTCATGATTAGCTGGATTGAATGGTCTAAGTTATCAGAAATCATCCAGTTTACGAGGTAATTGGCCAGGCTCAATGTTCGCCTTCGTTTTTCGGCAGATTTCACAGATTAATTGAATGCCCTTGTTTTCTGCGTAAATCTGCCGTCCGATCTGCGCATATCAGCAGGAAAAATTCAAAATGAAACACTATCGCTTGGGCAATGCAGCCTATTCCGGTATTTTTGCAGGCTAAGAAAGATTGAAATTATACATGAACGACCCTAAACGATATTTAATTACGTCGGCCCTGCCTTATGCCAACGGCTTAAAGCATGTCGGTCATTTAGCCGGCGCTTATATTCCTGCCGATATCTATGCCCGCTACCTGCGTGCTCAAAAAAGAGATGTAGTGTTTGTATGTGGCAGCGATGAACATGGTACCGCTATCCCTATACAGGCTGCCAAAGAAGGAACAACACCAAGAGCTATTATTGATAAGTATCATGAAGCGATGAAACAAGATTTCGAGGAGCTCGGAATGAGCTTTGATATCTATCACCGCACCAGTGAGCCGTTACACCATGAGACCGCACAGGAATTCTTTACTTATCTTAATGACCGTGGCGAACTGGAAGTAAAAGAAACAGAACAGTATTATGATGAGGAAGCCAAAACATTCCTGGCCGACCGTTATATAAAAGGCATCTGTCCGAATTGCGGCAGCAACAGGGCATTTGGTGATCAATGTGAGAATTGTGGCCGCACATTAAGTCCAGATGAATTGATCAACCCAGTAAGTACGTTGAGCGGAAGTGCACCGGTGAAGAAAAAAACATCGCACTGGTACCTGCCATTGGGAAAACATGAAGAATTTTTGAGAACATGGATCCTCGAACAACATAAAGATGACTGGCGACCAACAGTGGTGGGTCAATGCAGAAGCTGGATTGATGGTGGCCTTCAATCAAGAGCCGTAACACGTGATCTTGACTGGGGTATAAAGGTTCCCCTGAAACATGCTGAAGGGAAAGTACTTTATGTTTGGTTTGATGCACCCATCGGTTATGTCAGCGCCACCAGGCAATGGGCCATTGATAATAATAAGGACTGGAAACCTTACTGGTATGATAAGGACACCAAGCTTGTTCACTTTATCGGCAAAGACAATATTGTTTTCCATTGCATCATTTTTCCCTTGATGTTAAAGCTGCATGGAAATATTTTGCCGGATAATGTTCCTGCCAATGAATTCCTCAATCTCGAAGGTGATAAGATGAGCACCAGCCGTAACTGGAAGCTCGACATGAGAGATTATATCAATGATTTTGTAAAGAAAGAAAACGGGGGTGGTCAATGTGTGGATATGCTTCGTTATTATCTCACACAGATCGCTCCGGAAACAAAGGATAGCGAATTTACCTGGAAAGGTTTCCAGGACGCCGTGAATAGCGAGTTGGTTTCCATCTTTGGCAATTTTATTAATCGCACATGGGTGTTGATGCATAAACTTTGTGGAGGCAAAGTGCCCAAACTGCATGAAGATGTGCTGGATGAAAATGATAAAATACTGATCGAAGAGATCAAAAATTCAAAAGGAAGAATTGAGCTCTTATTGGAAGAATACAAGTTCAGGGAAGCCTTGTTTGAGGTGATCGATCTTTCAAGAAAAGGCAATCAGTACATGCAGAAGAAAGAACCCTGGATCGTGGCCAAGAAAATAGCCGATTATCCTTCTGCTCAAAAAAGTATTGATAATACGATGCATCTCTGCCTGCAGTTGACAGCTAATCTTGCGATTTATATCAATCCTTTCCTGCCTAATACAGCAAAAGCAATGTTGCACATGATGAAAGTGGTTGACAAAATGCTGGATTGGGAAAATGCCGGCAAACTAAAATTGCTGAGCGTTGGTTACAGTTTGCGGGAGCCACAATTATTATTCAGAAAAATTGAAGATACCGAGATAAGTTACCAGGTTGAAAAATTAAAAAGCGGGTTAGTAAAACAAGAAACAACAACAGTTACTATGGAAGAAAACAAACCAGCAGGTAAGCCGGAGATCGTTTATGATGATTTTGCAAAACTTGAATTAAAAGCAGCTACAGTTATCGCTTGTGAAAAAGTAGAAAAAGCCGATAAGCTGTTAAAACTTGAAGTTGATCTTGGCACCGAAAAAAGAACGATCGTATCAGGGATTGCACTTCATTATAAACCTGAAGAAATGGTAGGCAAACAAGTAGTCGTTGTAACTAATCTTGCTCCAAGAAAAATGAAAGGAATAGAAAGCCAGGGAATGATATTAACAGCAGAAGATAGCGATGGCAAGCTGCAACTATTAAAGCCCGAGAACCCGGTCAGTCCCGGCTCAAATGTGAGTTAATCGATAAAACACTGAATTTGACCCGTTTTGTAATCACAGAACGGGTTTTTCATTTTTATAACGGGCTATTTTTGAGTAACTTGAAATCAAATTCTTTCCGCACCTTGCCTTTTATACGCATTGGAAAAAAATTATTAAAGATCATCTGGATCGTTGCCGGTAGCCTTATCATTTTCCTGGCAGCTTTTCATTTCTGGGTGGTCTATCATGCCGAAGAGATCATACAGGATCTCGTTGAATCAAAATCAAATGGAAAGCTGAAACTGGAGGTCGAAAATTTTAAGTTCAACTGGTTCAGTAAAAAAATGGAACTGCAAAATGCGGTTTTCTATAGCACAGATACCGCGACAGCCGCTACCACCTACCGTTTTGCAGTCAGAAAAATAAACCTCAAAGTAACTGCGCTCTGGCCGGTGATCTTTGATAAAAAGGTTTTGATAAATAATCTTGAATTAAAAGATCCGGATATTACAGTAACCCGGCTTAAAACATCAAAAGATAAATCGAGAACAGATAAAGTATCGGTGCCCCAGGAAATGGGAAGGATCTATAAATCCATCCAGGACGCATTGGAGGTGTTGAAAGTAAAAAAGTTTGAACTGGATAACGCGTCGTTCAGGCTTATCAATAAGATACAGCCAGATCAGCAACCAATCGAAATAAGTCATATCGATCTTACTATTCATGATCTTAAAGTTGACAGCACTTCCCTCACAGGAAAAGAAAAGATCTTCTTTAGCAACAACATCGTTTTAAAGTCAAGGGACCAGGATATTCTTTTTCCTGATAAACGTCACCGCCTCGCTTTTCAACGATTCAGGGTGAATATTGAAAAAAAGATCGTGGAGTTTGATAGCTGTAGTATTGCTGCTGTAAAAACAGAAAAATCACCCACAGGTTTTAGCATTTTCTTTGACAAGCTGGTGATGACAGATATAGATTTCGATACCCTCTATCGCAATGAAGTGATAAAAGCGGATTCGGTGTATTGCATCAATCCTGTTTTTAAACTCAGTGCAGATCTCGATAAAAAAGATCCATCAAAAAAAACACCCAGGCTCGACGAGATCATTCGCAAACTTACCGGGGACCTGATGTTGAATTTTGTGGTCGTTAATAATGCCAGTTTCGATATCAACACCATTCGCAATGGCAACCCAAGCTCTTTTCGTTCGCAAAACAACAATTTTGAAATGCAGGGCTTGCGGATAGATGATGATGCCAAACGACCTTTCCGCGTTGAAAAATTTGCGATGGCCATCAGGAAATATGAGAATTTTCTACGTGACAGTTTATATGCCCTGCAGTTTGATAGCATACACGTAAATAATGACCGGATATTCCTGAATAATTTTTCTTTCCAGCGATTAAATAATGGTAAGCCAGTCAGCAACTTCTCTGTTCCCCATTTTCAGCTTACGGGTCTCTCCTGGGACGATCTTCTTTTTGAAAGAAGGCTGGTAGCACAGCAGGCCACATTGTATGATCCCGTGATTGATTAT
>DASVNY010000762.1:0-5772 GCA_036383615.1 Chitinophagaceae bacterium | reverse complement strand
AAAGCTATTGGTAAACTGGCTGGCGACACAACCACTTTCACTGTTTACTTTACAAAAGACCTTATTCCTGTTAATAAGGATTTTCAATACCTGAATAAGAATCTTCCTGGCCTTGCTATGCAGTATGAAGCAAAACTGGGTAAGATGATGGTGACCTATACTGTTTCGAGTGTGAACTTCAATCCTGTGCCGCAGGTAAAGTTTGACCTTCCTAAAGCAGGTTATAGAGTGATGACTTACGAAGAAAGCCTGGGAATTTCCGGGAAATAATTAACGGCGTGTAGCCTCGTTGGGGTTGAAGGTGATCTTATCAAGACCTTTTCTCTTCATGGGTAATACATAAGTAGTATGTCCCTGTTGAAAACTAAGTGGGGTATTGATGCTGATGTATTTCTTTTCTTTGGCGTTGAATACCTGGCTTCCACGAAACTCGTAGCCGGAACGCAAACTAAATCCGACTGAGTTGGCCTGGGATTTGTTTGATAATAAAGGCTTATTGGATTTTGTAGTTTTTGCTTTTCCATCACCAAGAGTGGCAAAGGCAACAGCAGATACTGTAAGGAGTATTAATACCCCTAACTTTCTGCCAATAAATCTCAATATGGTATTGTTAGTTTTCAATTGCCCTACAAATGTAACTACAAATGTTAAGATAATACAAACCGCTTGTCCAGAACTTTAGTAGTTATTTAACGCCCGAAGTTCCTGATTGTTACATTTAAGCCAGAAAAAATCTTTGCTGTTTTGCACATTTGGGGATAAGATATCTTGTATAGGTATAAATTTTTTCGGTTAACTTGTTGAAACTAAACAATTCCGGGGGGCAGAGGGATTTTGCCGCCCGATGAGGCTCTTAAAAAAGCTACATTCATTAAATATCCGGAATTCATGAAAGAGAACCCTTACCGGGAAGACCGGGACCACATTCGGGAACTACTAAAACAATATGACAATCTTAAAAATGGCCGCCAGCATTCATTTCTTGAAGAAGACTCCTTTGAAAAAATAATAGAATACTACCAGGAAAAAGAGGACCAGGCTAAGGCCCTTGAAGCGGTTCATTTCGCCATTGATCAATATCCCTATTCGGCCTCATTGCTGGTAAAGAAGGCGGATATTCTTTTAGCTACCCGTAAATACAAAGAAGCGCTCCAGGTGCTTGAGCAGGCTGAACTGCTCGATAGCAACGACATCAATCTTTATATTCTCAAAACAGATGCTTACCTCGCATTAGATATGCAGGAAAAGGCGGTTGTCCTTTTAGAGGAAGCGCTTGAGTTATTTGGAGGAGAAGAAAGACTGGAATTATTATTCGAACTCGCCGATGTATATGACGATTACGAGGAGTTTGATAAAGTGTTTGATTGTTTAAAGATGGTGCTGGAAGATGATCCGAACAATGAGGAAGCATTGTATAAAATTTGTTTCTGGACAGATTTTACAGGGCGTAATGAAGAAAGCATCCGGCTGCACCAACGGATCATTGATGATTTTCCTTATAATGAATTAGCCTGGTTCAATCTCGCTGCAGCTTACCAGGGATTGAAGCTTTATGAAAAAGCGATCGATGCCTACCAGTTTGCTATTACTATCGATGAGAAGTTTGATTATGCTTATCGCAATATGGGTGATGCCTATATACGGCTAAGAAAATATAAAGAAGCAATAGAGGCGTTAGAGAGAGTTACTGAATTGTCCAAACCCGAAGATGTCATATTTGAAGCGATAGGTCATTGCTACGATAAGATGAGAAACTATGCGCAGGCCAGGTTTTATTATCGCAAAGCCTCACACCTGCGGCAGGATGATAGCAAGCTGTTTTATAAAATTGCCTGCACCTATTTTAACGAAGGGCAATGGGAGAGTTGTATGAAACAACTGGACAATGCAATGAAGATACATAAGCTGCAGCCTGAATATAATTTGCTCATGGGTGAGTGCAAGATCCAGATGGAACTATATAAAGATGCTGTTCAATACTTCTCCAACGTGGTTCGTATCCGCCCCAAGAAATCAGCCGGCTGGGAAGCCTTGATCCGTTGTTTGTACCAGGGAGAATATTATGAAGAAGCAGTCCAGCAAACCAATGCGGCCCTTCAAATGACAGGAGGCAAACCTATATTCTTATTTTACCATACAGCGATCTTGTTTGCCATGGGTAAGACCAAAGAGGCAATACTGCAGCTTGAGCAGGCATTGACAGCGGCTCCTAAATTGCTGAAAAAATTTGTTGAACTAAATCCGTCAATTCTTCAAAACCAGTCGGTAGTGGATGTGCTGGCCAGATTCAAGCGGAATAAGTCAATCTAATGTTGATCACTTCTTCTGTTCGTCTGTTCATCTGTTCCTCTGTTCTTTCAGCCTTCTTTCTTATTTTTGCCCGCTTATTAAAAGAAATAGCCTTTTTTAGGCACAAACCAGCTATAAATGAATTTTAACCTTACGCAGATCCCTGAGAGAATTCTGAAACCCCGCAGTGCAGGACTTACCATGGTGATGGATAAAGGCCTTAGTGTGAATGAAGCCCAGAACTTTATGAGTGTTTCGCATCCACACGTTGATATTGTGAAATTGGGCTTCGGAACCTCTTTTGTTACTCCCAACCTTACCGATAAATTAGAAGTATATCGTTCTTATGATATTCCCATCTACTTTGGAGGCACTTTGTTTGAAGCTTTTCTTATCCGCAACCAGTTTGATGATTATATCAGTGTGTGCAAGGAGTTTGGGATTTCTTACATGGAAGTGAGTGATGGCTCGGTAAGCATCCCACATGCTGAGAAATGCGGTTATATTGAAAAACTCACCAAGCATGGAACTGTATTGAGTGAAGTGGGCAGTAAGGATGCGGCGCATATCATTCCGCCTTATAAATGGATCGAATTGATGAAAGCGGAACTCGAAGCCGGTTCAACTTATGTGATCGCAGAAGCAAGAGAGGCTGGTAACGTAGGTATCTATCGTGGAAGTGGGGAGGTGAGAGAAGGTCTCGTGCAGGAGATATTGACACAGATACCGGGCGAAAAGATCATTTGGGAAGCTCCGCAAAAAGCACAGCAATTGTATTTTATTGAATTGCTTGGCTGCAATGTAAATCTTGGCAATATTGCTCCAACGGAAGTAATACCTCTCGAAGCAATGCGTATCGGTCTTCGTGGCGATACTTTTGATCTGTTTCTTGACAAAAAAGAAAAAGCCTGATGCGGCTATTCGGACTCATCGGTTATCCACTGACTCATTCTTTTTCTGAAAAGTATTTTACTGAAAAATTTGAGCGGGAAGGATTAATGGGTTGCCGGTTCGAAAATTTTTCTATTTCATCAATTGATCAGTTCACATCATTACTGCAGCATAATCCCGGGTTGCAGGGGATAGCCGTTACTATTCCCTATAAGCAGTCAGTAATGCAGTTTCTCGATTCAACAGAAAATATTCCTGTGGGATTGAATGCCTGTAATTGCATCAGGATAAAGGATGGGAAGTTATATGGTTATAACACCGATCATGTTGGTTTTGAAAAAAGCCTTATTCCTCTTTTAAAACCTCATCATGCAAAGGCATTGGTCCTTGGCAATGGCGGTGCTACCGAGGCCGTAATATTTGCGTTGAAAAAGCTGGGGATAGATTATGATATTGTAAGCCGGCAATTACATAAAGGCTCTACACTTACTTACCGGGATATTACTGCTGAACTGATAAAAGAGAACACGATTATCATTAATACAACACCGCTCGGGATGTATCCAAAAATTGATGAGTGTCCTCCTATACCTTACGAGTATATCACCAAAGATCATTTACTCTATGATCTTATATACAATCCTGAAAAGACATTATTCCTGCAAAAAGGAGAGGAGCAGGGAGCTGTTATCAAGAATGGCTATGAAATGTTAATGTTGCAGGCGGAAGAAAACTGGAACACCTGGAATTTGTAACTTAATAGCAAATCAGGTTTATGAAAGTTCAAAAAATCTGGCATACTATTTCAACAGCACCCTTTTTCTTTGGTACGAATCAGGGATTCAAAATACTAGTGTGGGTAGATCTTGCTGTACTGATCATTCTGGTACTATGTATGATTTAAGGCCTTTAGTTAGAACTGATCTTTGTTTTCGCTTCTTCCGGCACAGCAACGATTTTCTTCAAATCATAATCATAACAAACCATCCCTGTTTTGGCAGCGGCTACTAATATTCTTTTTCCGTTAGTTTCTTTTTCAAGCTTGTAATACAAGTCAAAACCTGCTTTAGAAAACTCAGTCGCAACAACTGAAGCGATCAGAATATCTCCATAAAACAATTCATTCTTAAACTCAATCGCTACATCACTCATGATCATGCCCACACCGGCAAAATCCATTTCTGTATATCCAAAATGACCGAGAAACTGCATTCTTGCTTCGTGAATGATAGAAAGCACAGCATCATTGCCCACATGATTGCCATAATTAAGATCGGTAATGCGGATGGGAATCGAAGTACTAAATGAAAAATTCCCAGGTAATGAAAGCTTTATCCTCGCCATGAAAGTTCTTTCAATAAAAATAGGAAATAAGGCAGAAGGCGCAAGGCATACAGATAGGACATGCCTTTACAATTAATCTTTGAGTTGCCTCCTTCGTCGGCATTGCAAGACTCCGAAAGGTTGAATTTTCTTGTGTATGCGAAGTGAAATTTCCAACTATGAGCGACCTACTTCATCATTCATCTGTTCATCCGTTCCTCTGTTCTTCTGTTCATTTGGGTTACCTCCTTCGTCGGCAGAGCAAGACTCCGAAAGGTTGAATTTTCTTGTGTATGCGAAGTGAAATTCCCAACTATGAGCGACCTACTTCATCATTCATCTGTTCATCCGTTCCTCTGTTCTTCTGTTCCTCTGAGTTGCCTCCTTCGTCGGCATTGCAAGACTCCGAAAGGTTGAATTTTCTTGTGTATGCGAAGTGAAATTCCCAACTATGAACGACCTACTTCATCTGGTCATCTGTTCGTCTGTTCCTCCGTTCTTCTGTTCCTCTGAGTTGCCTCCTTCGTCGGCAGGACAAGACTCCGAAAGGTTGAATTTTCTTGTGTATGCGAAGTGAAATTTCCAACTATGAACGACCTACTTCATCTGGTCATCTGTTCGTCTGTTCCTCTGTTCTTCTGTTCACTCGGGATTGTTCTCTTTGAAATTATGTATCAAATGAAGCAACTCAAGAAAATTACCAGAAGAGGTACCGGCACTTGGGCTGGCGAGTTTCTCTCTCCATTTTTTCATTTGGTTGTTGCAATCTTCATCGGCTTCTTCACCGGAAACGCAGCAAACCAATGGGCCGAGTTTTTTTGAGATACGAATAAAATGACCATCGGGAGTCATCAGCATCACATAACGATTGGCCATATCAATGGGTGAATTGTCTTCGTTCAACGCAAAAGATGGGCTATTGACATAGGTGCATTGAGGGTCACGGTAAGTATTGTCAGGATTAATATTGGCAGCTGCGCTGATCGGGTCAGCCATTGCCAATAAATGTTCTTCGCTCAGGCTGCTGATGCGTCGTTTATCTGAAAGATCAAGACTTGCAAAAAGTTGTTTGCTTTCTTCCAGCGCCGCATCATTTCTTGCTTCCTGTTCAGGATCGGGTTGTTCAACAGGAGTAGAAACTATTGCTTCATTGTTTGGTGAAGATGGCTGAGTGGTTGCTGGAATTGTCGTTTCTTTTGCAATCTCTTCTTTGGTTGAAGTGCCACTTAGTAACCTGAAGCTTCCAAAAGCAATGCCTGTGATTATCGC
>DASVNY010000761.1:0-2609 GCA_036383615.1 Chitinophagaceae bacterium | reverse complement strand
CAATCTGAAAACGACAACACCACTGCTGTCGGCAACTTTTTGCTGCACTTTGAGTGTATCAGGATGATTAGTGACCCTGACAGAAGCAAAGGGAAGCGGTTCTCTTTTTTGATTAATTACTTTTATCGTGATGGATGTTTCCTGCGCATCACTTAGTAATGGGCTAATAAGAAAACTCACAATAAGCAGTAGTGGCCCAAAGGCAGGTTTAATGTTTTTTTTCATGGAACAAAGCCGTTCTGGTAGGTGGCAAAAGTAGCTAAATATAAAACCGCCAGCGATACCAATATAGCCCAGGCTTTATTTTTATATTCTTTTAACCTTTTGGGAAAAGAACTTAAGTTTATTCCATGAAGACAGTTCAGTTTACGACGGCCATGAATCGGTTTGAAACCAAAGGAGAGAAAACCGGCTGGACCTATATTGAAATCCCGGCCGATCTTGCACAGCAATTAAAACCCGGGAATAAAAGAGAATTCAAAGTAAAAGGCAAACTGGATAGCTATGCAATAAAACGTGTTTCACTGATGCCGATGGGTGATGGAAGCTTTATCATGCCCATAAATGCAAGCATGCGAAAGGGGCTTGGCAAAAAACATGGGGCCATGGTAAAGGTTAGCATAGCGATAGACAACAGTGAATTTATTTTTAATAAGGATTTTATGGAATGTATAGCGGATGAACCTGCAGCAGAAACTTTCTTTAAAACCCTTACCGGTTCTCACCAGCGTTATTTCAGCAAATGGATCGATGATGCGAAAACGGTAGAAACAAAAACAAAACGGATAGCTATGGCTGTATCGGCGCTGGCTAAAAAATGGGGCTATCCCGAAATGATAAGGGCCGGTCAAAAAAAGAACAAAGAATAAAAGCGAGCTTTTCTCAGCAATTGTTTATTGTCTCGCAACGGCGCAAAGCCGCGACGCAAAACCTTTCTTTGCGTCGTAGCGCCGTTGCGAGATGTTTTATTTTCTGCGTCTAATATATCTTCTCTGGTTCTGTTACATGAACCCTTGCGGTTTTGCGTAGCATATCCTTTACATAAAACTCTGCCAGTTCATTTGGGTTATATCCCCTGAACTCATTTCCAAGTTTGATCACATTCTCTTTGTAAATATTGTTACTGAATATTTCCTCCACTGCTTTTTTCAGTTGAGCAGGCTTCGGTTTTTCAGTATTTAAGTTAACACCCAATTTAAAATAACCGATCCTTGCATTGATCTCATTCTTTCCTTCATGCACACCCGCTACTACCAGGGGCAATTGATTCTCGATACCAAGCATCACGCCACCATAACCACCATTGGTGATATAGACATCGGCGTAAGGCATGATATCCGCAAAAGGAATAAAGTCCTCGATGATCAGGTTCTTTTGCGGGAACCTTGCTTTTAATTCCGCCGTGCTCGATCCACCTGTTGTTGCGATCACTAAAGTGCCGGTATCCTTAAATGCTTCCAATGTGGGAACAATGATCTTCTCTACATCTTTTTCAACAGTGCCTTGCGTTACTACTACAATCTTTTCATATTGATTCAACCGGGCATCAAACCAGGGTGTTCTTTGCTTTTTGGAAGTATAAGGAAGCAATGGTCCAATGTAGCGGATATTACTGCCCAGGTCGCTGCGGTAATATTCAAATCCCGGTGTGCCGCTTTGCAGCAAAAGATTTGACTTTTTCAACGTGATATCAAAAACAAAAAGTTTGTTGTGTTTGATACCATACTCATCAAATATTTTCCAGGTGACCTTATTTGATTTTTTAAACAGGATATTTTGTGCCATCCATCTTAACAATCCTTGTTTCATTTTCCCAATGAATGAGTAAGAGGGCATCAGGCCAAGCCCCGCTGGCGGAAGATCCTTTGATGTTTCAGTGAGTGGGAACACACCGATAGCAATAACCGGGATATTCATTTTATCAATCACGAAAGGAATGCCGGTAAATGCATTATCCGCGATCATGATATCGAAAGGAAACTCTTTGTGCACTTCCTGCAGGTCTGCATAATATTCCGGTCCGCGAAGTACGAATGCGTTGATAATATCAAAATTCAGCTTAGCTACTTTCCCTTTTATATTTTTTCTTTCAGGAAAAAAGTGATCGATACTTTCTCCCGTCATATTCAATGCCTTTTTAAAAGGATAATGCTGGATCTGTAAATCTTTCAACTTGCAGGTATAAATGTCTGAAGTGTACCAACGCACATCGCTCCCCAGCTTTTTCAGGTGCATGGCAATTCCTGTTAATGGATTAAAGTGACCATCGCCTGGAAAAGTGGCAAATAAGATCTTTTTAACAGCCAGTTCTGAAAGGTCAATTCCTGGCTCATTATTAAAAAATGTTTCGCTTTTCATAATTGTTCAAATAAGGTTTAATAAATATGAAAAGCAATATTATCCCGTTTGGCAGAACAAGAATAGCCAGTCATGCATCAATTGCCCTTTGTTTTGACAGGCTGTAAAAAGCAGCGAATGAGTTGTAAGTTATTTGAACGGGTTGGAGAACCTTGGTTCTGTCGCAATGGTTGTGTCCGTAAGCGTTTTTAGGAACGCTATCAATGCAGCTTTATCTTCAGCAGTTAAATTCAGTTGTCTTGGCAATCCAT
>DASVNY010000760.1:0-4771 GCA_036383615.1 Chitinophagaceae bacterium | reverse complement strand
CCAATCCATTAAAGGTGCTGTCTGTAAATGCATAATTATCTCCGAAAACAGTTGCCATAGCTTCTGCATTGGCCACCGACAATGAAGCATGTGCCGCAGGATATTCGGGATGAGGAGCACCTAATAGTGCGGTGAATGGCTGCCCCATGAAATCATCATAATTAAATGGCCTTGCTAAAAGATACTCGTACTTGGCTTTCCAGGTGCTGATAGCAATGTCAACATCAATAATTCCACCAAGCGCATAAGCAACAGCAGCTACATTCAATGTTGATTTTTCTTTTTGTAATACCTGTCTCAATATACTTATATAATGTCCGGGTGTGCTTGTTCCAGGAAAATCTCTCCACCAAAAAGCTTTATTATAATTATCCGTACCAACCGCTGGTTTTGCATTAATGACTTCCACTGTCATTGCGGGAAGAGCAGCATAATCGGGGGGATTGGGGTGTGCTCCATTGCCACTGCCAATCACCAACCGGCGAAGTTCTCCCATATAAGGCAAAGCATGAACAACCAGCGGAACAGGAGGCGTCCAATATTGTCCGCCTGAATGAAGTGGCGAATAGGGATCATTAAGGTGTTGATAGCCGTCGGTCTCCGACCAATCAAATACTTTTTTAGCTACAGCGCGACCAAAATCAACAGAACGATTTATAACATCTGCATTTACTTCATCACTGTATTGTGATTGAAGCGCGGCTTCTAATGCATCAATAGCTGCCATGTCTGTAGCGCTTGCAGCCGGGAACATTTTTTTATTTATATAGGCTAATGCCGCATTTGCACTGGCGGCCCAATGATAGGCAAAGCCAGGAGTTGTTTTTGGTAATCCGCTTAATCCATTTAATTGCGAAGCTATAGACTGGTATGCCGGCATCCCGGGCACTACTGACTCATACAACGCAATACCACTGTATGCATAATGACGGGAGAACGCAACGTTTCCAATAGTTGTTGTCTTTTTCATAAGTTCTATCTGCATGTTCATCCACTTAATGGCAACATCGGATGAAAAAGTTTTGGTTTGTTGCATGTGGCCATGCTGTTGTCCTTTATTACCGTTTGCAAGGGCAACTTCTTCCTGCGGAGCAGTTCTTGTTTCTTCTTTTTGACAGGAGGAGAAGAGTAAAACAACAGCTGCAACGCAACTACTTTTGATTAACTTATTTCTCATAATAGTAGGGTTTGATAAATTAAAAATGATTCAATAGCAAGATAGAAGTTGCCTGTTTTCGTTATAAGAGCAAATCGCCAGGCGAAAAAATCAGCTGCCATAAAACAATTAACAGACCTAAATTGCTTTGGTAGTATGAAACCGTTGTTTGTCGGAATTACGGGCCGCTTGTCGTTTTTATGCGCCCGGCTGAAGTATCGTTCACCTAATTGTTTAAATTGTGGTTACTATCATATGAAATCCATTCCGCTTAATAATTTTATTTTTTCTTCCCGTTACAGGATATGGCGGCATTTGTTGTATTGGTCCTTTCACATCTGTGTGTGGGCCGCGTTTTGGGTAGTGATGGGAGTCCCTTTATCTTACGGGCGGCAATTACTCAATATGGCAATGTGGGTGCCTGCATTTATTTTATTTGGCTATCCCTTAGTGTATGGAGCAATACCACATCTTTTGTTGAAAGGAAAAGTGCTGGAATTTTTTCTTGTAACATTAGCATGGGGTGCTGTTGGCCTTTTTATTGATTCAGGCTATAGAAGTTATGTTTTGATCCCGCTACAGGAAGCGATGGGCCTGAACAATATTCTCCCCCGTGGACCACTTGCGTTTTGCTATTTGTGTATGACCACTTCTGCTGCCAGCCCGATGATCATCAAGTTTTTCAAACTGTGGACGATCAAACAACGAGAGTGGATGAGTGCCCAGCAGGAAAAAATAACAGCGGAACTGCAATTATTGAAAGCACAGGTGCATCCGCATTTTCTTTTCAATACGCTAAATAATATTTATTCTTTCTCCTTGGAAAACTCACCCAAGACGCCGGGTATGATCCTCAAACTCTCTTCACTTCTCAGCTACATGCTTTATGATTGCAACAGTGATGAAGTAAGGCTGGAAAAGGAAATAGAGATCATGAAAAATTATATCGACCTGGAAAAAGAGAGGTATGGCGATAAAATTGAAATATCATGGAGCGTGGAAGGTGAGATCACTAATAAATTTATTGCCCCATTGCTTATGCTTCCCTTTTTGGAAAATGCATTCAAACATGGCATCTCTGAACAAATAGAAAAGCCCTGGCTGGGTGTAGATATATCGCTTAAACAAGATATCCTTCGTTGCAAGATCGCTAACAGCAAAAACGAATTTACTGTAAATGGAACCAGCGGTATCGGTATCAGCAATGTAAAACAGCGTCTTGCCTTCATTTACCCCGACCGGCATGAACTGAAAATAAACGACGAAGGAAATTTCTTTGTTGTTTCCATGTTGGTCAGGTTAGCGGCCATCACCCCTGTTTATAAGATGCCTCCTGTTTCATCGCCGATCAAACAAACCATCACAGCATGAAACTTCGCTGCCTGCTGATAGATGATGAACCTCCTGCATTAAAGGTGCTGGCTTCTTATATTTCAGCTATCAATGGGCTTGAAATTGCTGGGCAGTGTCGCAATGCAATCGAAGCGCTGGATGTATTGCATCAGAAAACTGTAGATGTGATCTTTCTCGATATCAAAATGCCCCGTTTGCTGGGCACCGATTTTTTAAGGAACCTATCCCATCCTCCCAAAGTAATATTTGTTACTGCCTACAGGGAATATGCCGTTGATGGCTTTGAACTGGATGCAGTTGACTACCTCGTCAAGCCTGTTTCGTTTGAACGTTTCTTTAAAGCCATTACCAAACTAAACCGCTTAATGGGTAGTGAAACCTCTGTTCTTATCACAAATGATGCACCTGATCCCGGCGCATTTGTATATCTGAAAGTGGACAGGGATATGAAGAAAGTTTTTGTGAATGATATCACCTATATAGAAAGCTGGAAAGATTATGTAAAGATATTTCTTACCGATGGCCAAAGCCTGCTGGCAAAACAATCCATCAGCGCCATGGAAAATCTTTTGTCGGAGCATAAGTTTGTGAGAGTGCATCGTTCATTCATGGTTTCTCTTGACAAAATTTCGGGATATAACGGTATTTCAGTTCAGCTTAGCAAACAGGAAATACCTATCGGGAGGTTATATAAGCAAGGAGTGATGGAAAGATTGCAGTCGCAATGAACGGATGAACAGACGAACAGACGAACAGATGAACAGATGAACAGATGAAGTGAAGTGTTAATTATTGATTTGGGAAGAATCTGGAATAACCAACCCCTCCTGCGGCGTTCGTAAAAGAATGCTCTTTGCATCTAACAACTTCTTTAGCTTTTCCTCCTGGATGGTATCCAGCAATTCATTTCGTAAATAAAAATTGGTTACCTGCTTATCGTTCTGGTGCCATCGGATGATCTTACAACGGCAACTTGCATTTTCAATCGTGTTCATCACCTCTTCAATTCTCCCGCCCTTACCTACCTTGATATAAACTTCTCTTATGCCAATTACATTGTTGCGATTTCCTACATCAAAATTCCAGGAAGCAGAGATCACACTTACAAAAGGTTTTTCTTTATCCAGTTGCATGATCGAATGTCTTGGCGATTCAATATTGCCTGCATTGTTTTTTACATAGGAATGAATGGAGATAAGCCAGGGCGCTTCAAACTGCATGTATCCAACATGATCGAAACTTGCGCCATAGCGATTAAAAGTAAAATAGCCATTCTTATATGTTACATCCACCACGTTTGAAACAACCATATGATAACGGTTGGGATCAGAAATTCTTGCCTGGGGTGAACCAGTATAGCAAAGCCAGATGCCTTCCATGCTATCGATCTCCGCCTGGGTCACCGCATAGGGAAGAATGTTCATGTCCTTTTTTATCGCCTTCCATTTGTTGTTTGTGGTTTGCAACCGGATGGCTGTGTATAATAAAAGGCCGGAAGCGATGAGTAACGAGATGAATAATACTCGTTTTTGTCTTACATAAACAAGCTTTCCATCTTTAAACCCCTTTTGCTTTTCCTCTTCAAGACCTTGGATCTTTGATTGAAGTGTTTCCTGGTCCTTTTTTAAAATGGACAGTTCATCTGTTTCAATTTGCTCTTTGCCGATAAGAAGATTTTGATCCTGTGGATCTTTTTCAAAACCCTTTCTGCCCACACCAAAGAGATAGATATAAGAGGCATCTACTAAAAATGGCCGCGGGTTATTGACCACGCCAAAATAAGCATCCTTGATCTGGCTTAAACTAATATCATACTTACGTAACGGGTATTCTAATTTTTTGGGATTGTAGTCGGGAGGATAGAATTCATGATCCAACGATTCAGCTGTTTGGGGTAGCTGGTTACTGATCTCACTCAGCCTTTTTGCCACTCCCTCATAGTTTTTCCGGTTTGTATTACGAACCACCTGCTCGCCAGTCTCTGATTCATACTTCTCGAAGACCTTTTTAAGCAAATAGACAATTTCATCCTTTCCGGTCTTAAGCTTCATATAAATATTTTGTTGTCAAGGTTGTATAAGATTTCGGAAATGATTACGGTTTCTGAAAGTTATATTCTTTTTCGGAAATCGGGCCAAAGCTTTTAGAAGAAATTTAGAAGCGGTTTTATTTTGAAACCGGTAAGGTTAGCCAGTAAGTTTAGCATAGCTTAAGACAACGAAAACTTGCAATATGAGAAAAACTCAACTCCTGCAGGCATTG
>DASVNY010000759.1:0-2166 GCA_036383615.1 Chitinophagaceae bacterium | reverse complement strand
GATTGCTTTTTACAGGGAATAGAAAACCTTTACTTAAACATTCTGGATTGTGACTGTATTTTTCAATCAGCTTTAACGCCGGTTCTAATAATGGGATTCTGCATCTGTCACCTGTTTTTACAGTATCTACTATCAGGCTTTGTTTCCCGTCTATTACTTTAACGATGTTCAAAGGAGTTAATCTTTGAATATCGGAGAATCTTAGACCTGTATAGCAGCCAAACAGAAAAATATCTCTGACAGACGTCAACCTATCAGTAGAGAATTCTTTGGAAGCAAGTAAATTTAGTTCCTCGTTTGTTAAAGCCTCTCTTTGAGGGTTCTTATAGCTGCATTTGAAATTAGCAAAGGGATTCTTTGCTATCCAGTCATTAGCTAAAGCAAGATTGACAATCTTTTTCAATTGCTTTATCTTTTTCATGGCTGTGTTACTTGATAACCCTTGTTCGGTTTTCAAATAATATTCAAAATCAGTAACAAACTTATGGGAGAGACTTTCAAGAGGAAAATCTTGTGCCTTGTAAGTGCGCTTTAGGAAAGCAGCTACCTTATTGCGTGTAACAACATAGTGCTTATGTGTACCTGCACGAAAATCTTTTCCAATTTGCTCTTTTATTAGACTATTGTGATAGTCAAATAATTGCAATAAGGATTTCTTTTCAGGTGATACACCCGAAAGCCTTTCTTTCACCAACTCTGCGGAAATAACAGGAGACCCTGCAACAGTGAAGCTGTTTTGAATTTGCAGGATTTTTGATTTGGTTGAAGTAATGTGGTCATTGATTAATTTACTTAATTGTGATACTCCTTTCGCTTTTTGCTTCTTAGTATCCCAATCATTGAGTTTTATCAAATGACCTGTTGAGACTTCAACCTTTTTGCCATTAACAGTAATTCGTAAGTAAATAGGTGCTACACCATCTTTGTTTACTTTCGACCTGTATAGCCAAAATAGAATCTTAACATGATTCATCTTTTTTGTGATTTGGTTATCGCCCTAATTTTTCAAGGGGCAGTAACGAATGAAGAAGATTCACTCATTAAAGGCTGCTATGATATAGCTGGCTATCTCCGTACACTATTTGGCTTATACAGTCTGTAAAAGAACTATTTCCACACAAAGATATGTTGGGATAGGGGTTGCTGTCAAATTTTTTTTATGACCTTTTTGCAGCCTTTAATAAAGAGTGAGAGGTTACCAGTGAAAAGAATTTGGTTACCAGTAAGGTTACCAGTTTGTTTGTAGGAGTTTGTGCCATTATGGAGGTTCAGGACACAAAAAAGCCCCTAAACTTGTTTGTTTAGAGGCTTTTGTTTCTTTCTCAATTAAGAGTGGTGATCCCGCTGGGACTCGAACCCAGGGCCCCAACATTAAAAGTGTTGTGCTCTACCAACTGAGCTACGAGATCAACCTGTTTCCAATCCCTTTCGGTTTTGGGAGTGCAAAAATACAGGCTTGCGGCTTTCATACCAAAAGTTTTTCCTGTAATTATCAACAATAATTTGTGGCAGAATGAGGATATTTTGTGGCATTAACTGTCCAGGGAATTCCTGCATGTTTCTACTTGTTTTTGCCTTCCATATCGTGTGTTTCGGACAATGAGCTAAAGAATTTTGATAAGCCCGGTGTTTTACGGATCCGTTCAGCCATACATACACCAAGGCCAATACCTATAACGAGCAATAAAATTGCATAAACAAGATTTGATGAAGATCGTTGATACAGCAGCCATGCCGGGATACCACAGACCAGCACCGGAACGCTAAATGCCCATAGCCAATAAATGCTATTGATAAAAAACAGGAAGAGCTTCATCTATTTACTGCTGAGAAATAAAATTACATCATCTCCTGCGAATAATTTTTTCTCCCTGGTAGGGTCGATACGTGCCTCGATTCTTGTAGTATTATCGGGAAGCTGAATAAAGAAAAAATCAATATTGGAGTAAAGGTTAAACTGTTTGTCAATTTCCATTTTACCCAAAATGGTTAGTGTATCTTTTTGGGCAACCGATTGTATTGTGCCGATCTTTTTTTCGCCAAAATAAACTGGCTGTCCTGCCCTGATGGCTACACTCTCCCTAACCGTAATGTTATAATCATAAAATACAAAAACAGGCGCGGCATTTTCTATGTAGGGCGACAATGCTAAAAGCATATTGAGAT
>DASVNY010000758.1:0-5585 GCA_036383615.1 Chitinophagaceae bacterium | reverse complement strand
ATTAATAAATATCGAATTGCCAAAAGAAAAAGGAATGATGGATTCATCAACATGATACAATTTCATTCCGTTTGCTGATAATAAAACAGCCTTTCTTCTTAACCGCCAAAAAGAAATGCAACGGATCATAAAACGTAACAGCAGCAATCCTGCTCCAATGGCTATAATAAGAAGTGTCCAATCCCATTTATCCCAGGTAGATGACCAAACAGGCACAGGACAATGTGTGAATCGTTCTACTTTATCCGTATAAGTTTGAACAGACGGGATCAACTGTATCACATTGCTATCTGCCAATTGCCCTCTTACGATAGGAGTAATATTGATAAAAGGAATAAAAAAGCAAAGCAGGCTATAGCCAAGCAAATACCAGCGGTTGGAATTATAAAATGTCAGTCTTCTCAACACAAACTGGTAGAACAACCACACTACAGCCAGGCTGATCGTCAACTTTACGAGGTATTGAATAAGTATTGACATAAAAAGCTTTTCTTAATTAATCGTTTTTAAAAGATTGGCCCGGCCATCCCATTGCTGAATAGTGCCGCCAGCAAACGTGACAGTAAAAATTCTCTTTGAATCACTTGTCCAATCAACGCCCCATAGCACCGGGTCATCTTCTTGTTTTCCTATATATAAAAGTTCGCCATCCTTTGTCCAGATACGCAATGCATCACTTCCTGTTGCGAGTTGAGTGCCGTGTTTATTCCACCTGATATTCCTGAATTCGCTCTTACTTCCGCTCCATTCCCTGATCAGTTTTCCATCAGTTTGCCAGTATTGCAATAAAACAGGTATCCCTTCTTTTGGATGACCATAATCACCTGTTACAAAAAAGTCTCCTGAAGGATGCCATTTTACTGTGAGTAAACCGGCTTGTTGCTTGCGATGTCTAAATGAATTCAATTGTTGGCCTGATGTATCAAATACTCTTATCTCATCTCCCACTGTTACTAAAATATTTTTAGAGGGGTGCCAATCCATTCCTAAAAAATCTTTTGTATCCGGTTTTCCTTCTTCGTCTTTCTTTTGAATTTGCTTAAGCAGTTTGCCATTGCGATCCCATATCCAGATCATTCCTCTTCCTCCTGCTATAGCTAAGAGTTCTCCTGAATAATTCCAGGCAACGGCTCTCGAACCATCAGGCCCTCCTTCGAGTTTAGTTTTTTGGCCTGTCACGGGATCTAATATCCATACATTATTACGGGAAGAAACAGCTAGAATATTTTTTGTCGGGTGCCAATGCACAGATCGAACCATTCCTTCTTTGTCGAGTTTGATAGATTTATAAAGACTTAGATCATTATTAAAAATTCTCAATAAGCTATCATCACCTCCCAAAGCAATATATTGGTCATCATGGCTCACATCAAGCGTCCACAAACCGGCTGTCTTTTTAGGCTGGTCCTGGCTGCATGCGGTTTGTATGGCCAGGAAAAGCAACAAACATAAATAGCTGGTATATGATTTTTGAATGATCATTTCTTTGGTTTAAATAAAACATGATCCAAACTCCATTTACCCGGACCTGTTAACAGAAAATGTAAAAAGATCAGCATTAATAATACCACTCCATCAGCCGCTAAGAACTCAGGCTCTCCCATCACGAAGGCGATCACAAATGTGGTAATCACCAATGCAACAGCAGATATGCGGGTAAATAAGCCGATCGCTAAAAAGATCCCTCCTGCCAGTTCGCAAATCTTTCCCGCATAAGCCATAAAAGCAGGTAATGGGAATTTTAAATCAGTGAGCCAATCGGCATATCCATTCATTTTATCAGCGGAGAATATTTCCAACCCGTATTTAAAAATGGTGAGCCCGGCCATCACCCTGAGAATGACGCTTCCTGTTTCCCATAAACCTTTTGCTGTAAGTAATTGCTTTCTCATACTGAGCGTATGTTTATTTTCCATTCTCGATCATGCTAATGATCTCTTTTAGTTCTTTCGCCGAAAGTTTTTTCTGCTCGATAAAAAAATTCACCATCTCTTTATAGGAGTTATCAAAATATTCCTTCACCACATTGCCCATGAATTTCTTTTTATACTCCTGTTCGCTGATAGCCGGCTTATATAAATACGCATTACCGACCAGCCTGCTGTGCAAGTAACCTTTGCGTTCGAGATTTTTAATAGTAGATGCAACAGTGGTATAAGGAACTTCTTCGTCGAGGTGTTCCATAAATGACTTTACATTGCCTTCACCATTGCGCCAAACGGCTTGCATGGTTTCTTCTTCAACATGGGTTAATCTTTCCATTCTACGAAATTTTCGTAAATCTACGGATTTTTCGTAGGCTTCCAAATTTTTCTGCCTGGCGGAAAAAAGAATGCCTAATGCGTGAATAGCGAATGATGAATGGTAGTAGAAATACCTGCAAGAGGAAAAGCCCTTTTTCAGCTTCAAATTATCAACAGGGTTTTTACTTTTCTTGCACCAAAGTCAATAAAATGGGAATAAAAAAGGGCCGTATGCAAATTTTTGGCCTGATAATTAATACTATTAGTCCCGTTAAATGTACCTGTATGAAAAGAACCACCTGGCTGCAATTATCCTTATTGGCTTTTCTATTCACGTCATGCGAAAAAGGATTTGAGGAAATAGAACGGATAAAGATCGAAGGATTCTTGCTTACTGATGAATATGGAACAATTACCGGCAGTGTTGGCAACACTGAAGATGATTGGATAATGTTCAACTGGACCCGGCTCACCTCGTTGGAACAGTCCTTCCTTTCCTTCCCTGATAATGTCGGCCTGGAGAATACTTCTGCAACAGAAGTTAGAAACCCCGTCGCCTTCCCCAACCCTTTCCAATATCAATCAGCTGTTTATTTTTATGCGAATGATTCCGTTAAATTAAAAGTAGCCATCGTTGATAGCCATGGGTTCGTATGGAGAAATATGGCGACCAAAATAAAAGGAATGCAGGTTCTTTACTTCGACTTCTCCAATGGCGATCAGTTCCCTTCAGGACTAAGTTTACGTTACTACTATAGCTTTTCAGCCATTAATCAACCCAATTATAAAGTTGGTTATGGCGATATTAAAGTGTGCAGGGATAATAAAGACAACAGCAGTTGTTTTTAGATCAGGTCTTTCACTTTAGCAACAACAGCATCCACTTCTTCTTTAGTGTTATGCTTGCAAAAAGAGAAACGCACCGTTACGAGGTTAGGATTATTATTGATCGCCCTGATAACATGTGAACCAACATCCGCTCCGCTACTGCAGGCACTGCCGCCAGAAACGCAGATATTATTGATATCAAGATTGAACAGTATCATTTCCGATTTCTCTGTTTTGGGAAAAGCGGCGCTTACTACAGTGTATAAACATCTTCCATCCTGGTCGCCATTAAACTGTACACCTCTGATATTCTTTTTAAGTTCCTCCATCATATACGACTTCAGCGATTGGATGTATTGACTATCTTTCTCATAGTTGGTCATAGCCAGTTCCAATGCTTTGGCAAAACCAACGATACCATAAAGGTTTTCTGTGCCTGCGCGCATATTTCTTTCCTGGCCTCCACCAAATATGAAAGGTTTTATTTTGATATTATCGTTTACATATAATATCCCCACTCCTTTTGGTCCATGAAATTTATGACCCGCACCGCTGATAAAATGAACAGGTGTTTTGCGAAGATCCAATGGGTAATGCCCCACTGTTTGCACACAATCTGAATGAAAGATCGCATTGTATCTTTTACAGATATTACCTACCGCATCAATATCGAGCAGGTTGCCGATCTCGTTATTGGCATGCATCAGGGTTACCAAACATCTTTTTTCCTGCGATGCCAGTTGTTCTTCGAGATCATCCAGGTCAACATGCCCGTTAGGAAGCAGTTTCACATAGCTGCTGGTCACTTCAGCGCCGCAATCATAATGCTCGACTGTGTGCAGCACCGCATGATGCTCGATCGGCGAAGTGATGATATGTGTGCAGCCGAGGTCCCTTATCGCTGATAAAATAGCCGTGTTATTACTTTCTGTGCCACCGCTGGTAAAGAATATTTCACCGGGATGCGCATTCAGCAGCTTTGCTACCGCTTTTCTCGCTGTTTCAATAGCCAGCCCGGTTTCCCGGCCATATGAATAAATAGAGGAAGGATTGCCAAAATGAGTGGTCATATAGGGCAGCATCGCCTCCAGCACATCTTTGTCCAACGCCGTGGTGGCCGCATTATCAAAATAGATCCTGTTCATAACATTTGTTCAAATAGGCCGCAAAGATAACCATTCATTGCTGAGAGAACGGCCATTTGTATGAACGAAGGCAAACGATGGATGAACAGCCGGTTTTTCTGAGCTGCGAGCCGTCGTTGGGTCAGTGGTCAGTAAGTCATTGAAGTTATTGCTCGTAGCTCATAGCTTCTTCAAACATTTTTCTCCCCCGACAGGAAGGGCTAAATTTAGTGCCTCAACTTTTTGTATGCCCGAAAACCAATCTCATGACTGCCCTAATGGTCGTCGTGATTTTCTGAAAAAGTCAACTGCTATTGCCGCATTGACAGCCGCAACACCCATTTTAGTAAAAGCGGCCGAAAAAGACGAAGTCATTGCCGCTTATTTTGAAAAAGTTCCGCTGCAGCTGGAGATCAATGGCAAGCACTATGATCTTTCTGTTGAACCAAGAGTGACATTACTCGATCTGTTGCGTGAACAACTCGGCCTCACCGGCACTAAAAAAGGGTGTGATCATGGCCAATGTGGTTGTTGCACCTTGCATGTTGATGGCCGGCGCATCAACTCCTGTTTATCACTCGCCGTGATGAACAATGGAAAAAAAGTAACTACCATCGAAGGATTAGCCAAAGATGAAAAACTGCATCCTATGCAGGAAGCATTTATGAAACATGACGGTTTCCAATGCGGTTATTGCACACCCGGGCAGATCATGTCGGCTATTGGATGTGTTCGTGAAGGACACGCGAATACTCCCGAAGATATCCGTGAATATATGAGTGGGAATATCTGCCGCTGCGGCGCTTATCCAAATATTGTTGATGCGATCATGGAAGTTCAAAAAGGAGGACAGGGCCTATGATAAATTTTGAATACACAAGAGCCGGCACTGCAAAAGCCGCTGTAGATGCAAGAACAAAAAACAATGCATCACAATTCATCGCGGGTGGTACCAACCTCGTTGACCTGATGAAGAAAGGCGTGACCGCTCCTGAACGACTGATCGATATTAATGGTCTGCCTTTAAAAAATATCAGCAGCGATGCAAAGGGGTTGACCATTGGTGCATTGGTGGCTAATAGTGCTGCAGCGGAACATGAACTAGTAAAAACAAAATATCCTTTGCTTGCAATGGCGCTGAATGCCGGTGCATCCGCGCAATTGCGGAATATGGCAACAGTTGGCGGCAATATTATGCAGCGCACCCGTTGTCCTTATTTCTATGATACCACCATGCCTTGTAACAAACGTAAACCCGGAAGCGGTTGCGGCGCATTGGATGGTTATAATCGTATGCATGCGGTTTTTGGAGCCAGTGATAAATGTATTGCCGTGCATCCAAGTGATATGTGTGTGGGGCTTGCGGCTTTAAATGCCGTGGTGCATATCA